>CAXPUI010000328.1:0-9745 GCA_964220205.1 Candidatus Allofontibacter communis
ACCTTTAACTCGACGCGCTACCGTGAGAGCCTGGGATTGCAAAAGCAACGGTTAGTCAATCCGGATGCCACCCCCAGCGGTCAATTGATCAGGGAAATGGAAAACGGACAGACCCCATTTTTAAAATTTGCGATGAATCAGACCCTCAAACATCGCGAGCTCTTCAAGGCAACACCCCTTGAAGCCAGTGAAGCGGCGTTCTTCGACGAGCTCGCCCGACAATCTCTGGCGGACCAGGAAAAGATTGAATCCAGCGATACCAGGACCTTCGATCAATACCTGGCGGATACGCTGGCGGTCTACCAGCAACTTTAGAACGGCGAAACGACGAGGACGCTGCCGACAATCAATGAACCATTTAGCACACCTGGCACTGGCCGGGGACTCTAATGCAATGATCATCGGCGGATTCCTGGGGGATTTCGTCAAGGGCCGACTCGAGGGTCGCTTAATCCCAGAACTAGAGAGAGGCATTCGCCTGCATAGAGCCATTGACGCCTTCACTGACAGACACCCCCAGGTCATCAGAGCTGCAGGCCGATTCCGGTCCCCTTTTCGTCGCTATAGCGGCATCTTGCTTGACATATTGTTCGACCACCTGCTCGCCCAGAACTGGACTGATTACTACGATTGCGAGCTTGAACAGTACTCCCGTAACGTGCTTAACGTGCTGATTGAGAACAGTGAACTCCTGCCTTCTCGCGCCCTACAATTGGCAACAGCCATGCATCGAACCAACTCCCTGGCAAACTACGGGGAGACACGATTCCTGGAGAACGCGTTTGCGCACCTGTCAAAGCGACTCAGCCGCACCAACCCGATCGCCGACGCAGTTTCCCCCTGCCTCGAATTGTTGCCGGACATACGCGCGGACTTTCGGCAGTTTTATCCCGAGCTACAGGTCTTCTGTCATGATTGGAAGACATTCCGGTAAACCGACCTCTGAGCTGTAGTACAATCCGCTCGCCCTGGAAGATCAGAGAGTAAATGCTCCACTTAATCAATTCACCTCGCAAACTCAACTGGCTTATTGTTTTCGGCTGTTTCTTCATGATGGCTGTTGCCTTGCTTATTTTTGAACACCTGATGCACCTGGCGCCCTGTCCTATGTGCATTTTCCAGCGCGTGGGTGTCATTGCCGTAGGGGTTATCGCCTCTATAGCGGCCCTCCACAATCCAGGCCCGGTTGGCACCAGGATTTACGGAGGATTAGTCGTATTGGCCGCTATCGGAGGGGGAACTGTATCTGCTAGACACATCTGGCTGCAGGGGCTGCCCGAGGATCAGGTGCCAGCCTGTGGACCCGGCCTGGACTACCTGATGGATATCTTTCCACTAACTGATGTTATCGGCATGGTTCTGCAGGGTGATGGCAGCTGCGCCGAGATTGCCTGGTCTTTCTTGGGTCTCAGTCTGCCTGGCTGGACACTGGTTGGCTTCATCGGCCTGGGTGCTCTCGGTGCCATCCAGATCATTCGTCAGCACTAGTTCTTTTTGTTATCTAGGGCCGGTTGAGCTATGGCGTCAATGTCTGCCTTGCGCTGATCGATTGTGGTCTGCAGATTGTTCACCGTTTCCATGACTTCGCTGACCTGCTGTTGCGATGCTAACACGGACCCGGCACCAACAATTTCTTCCTTCGGGTGAGCCCGGTCAGGCGTCGTTTCCCGAGGCACATAGGCATCCATAATATTAATGTTACCGTCAAGCTCCATGACTTCAGCAGCCTGTGTATCAGGAGATACGGTCGAAAAGTGCCACTGTCCGTTTTCATCCTGCCACCTGTAGACAGTGGTTGGTTCCACCACGTTTTTGTCGCTTGATACCTTATCCTTAGCGGTGACTGGCAACAGGTCACTCATTGAGGCCGGCCATTCGATCTTCCAGTCGTCAAGGGTCATGATGGGTTCGCCATCAGGGCCCTTGATAACAAGCGGCGCGATGCATGCGATAATCAGCAGTACAATGAGGAATCTAATCACCGACCGCCTCCCTGATGGAACTCTATCTAAACGAGCATACTGACTCCTGACAGTCTGAAGCAACCATTCATGTTATCCCTGACCAATGTCTCCCTGCGTCGTGGTGCCGAACTGCTTTTTGCGGACACCACGTTGACGGTCCACCGTGGCAACAAAGTTGGCCTCATCGGGGCTAACGGCAGCGGGAAATCAAGCCTGTTTGCCCTGATCCTGGGCCAGCTAGACACAGATGCTGGCAGCATCGAACTCGCGAGCGGGACTCGTACCGCTCACATGGCACAGGAAGTGCCTGCCTCACCTCAGGCAGCCATCGACTACGTCCTCGAGGGCGACAGTGACTATTACCACACGATGACTGCCTTGGAAAAAGCCTCGGACGACGAGATAGCAGGGCTCCACGAAAAGCTGGACAACATTGATGGATACTCAGCCCGAGCACGAGCCGCTACGTTGATGTCGGGGTTAGGCTTCAACGAAACCGAGCTGGCTAAACCACTGGCTGAATTTTCTGGAGGCTGGCGGATCAGACTGAACCTCGCACAGACGCTCATGTCACGAGCAGATCTGCTCCTGTTGGATGAACCTACCAACCACCTGGATCTGGATGCGATTGTCTGGCTGACTGAATGGATCAGGCAATTTCAGGGGACCCTGATCCTGATCTCCCATGATCGCGAACTACTTAATGGCTGCAGCAGCCACATTGCCAGCCTGTCAAACCATAAAATTGAGCTTTATACCGGCAACTATACAGCTTTCGAAAAGGTCCGCGCTGAACGGCTTGCCTTGCAGCAGCATACGTTTGCAAAACAGCAAAGAGAAATCGCTCATATGAAGGACTTCGTTCGGCGATTCAGAGCCAAGGCAACAAAAGCCCGACAGGCCCAGAGCAGGCTCAAGGCGCTGGAGCGTATGGAGACTATAGCCCCAGCCCACGTCGATTCTCCGTTCTCCTTTGAGATAACCGCAACATCAAAGACTTCATCCCCCCTACTGACCTTGCGGAACGCAATGTTGGGTTATGAAAGTCCGATACTCCATGACGTAAACCTAACCTTTCAGCCGGGGGACCGCCTCGGCCTCCTTGGAGTCAACGGTGCCGGTAAAAGCACACTGATCAAGACGCTTAACGGGGAGCTTTCGGTTCTCGCGGGTGAGAGGGAGGATGGTGCCAACCTGCAGACAGGTTACTTTTCTCAACATCAGTTGGATGAATTAAGACCTCAGGCCTCAGCTATGGATCATCTACTGCAACTCGGCAAGCAACTTGGGGATCTGCCCAGCGAGCAGATTGGCAGAGACTTCCTCGGTCGGTTTAATTTTCACGGCGACAAGGTGTTCGAACCTGTAGAAACCTTTTCAGGCGGGGAAAAAGCCCGGTTGGCGCTGAGCCTTATTACCTTCGCCCAACCCAATCTGCTGCTGCTCGATGAACCCACTAATCACCTTGATCTAGACATGCGCCAGGCGCTGACGATGGCATTACAGTCATTTGCCGGGGCTCTGGTGTTGGTGTCCCACGACCAGCACCTCATGACCAACACCGTCGACGAGTTCCTGGTCGTTGCTGAGGGCAGGGTATCCCCCTTCGCAGGGAGCCTTGAAGACTACCGCGAGCAACTGCTTCCCAGCAAGCAGCCAAAAGCCGGTCAGAAAAAGCCAACGGGACACGGGGCACGGCCAGGCAAACGGATTCGCATGCTCAAAACCCAACTCAACACACTCAATACCCGAATTGATCGCCTGCAACGCAAGCTGGCAGAAGTCGAGGCAACGCTCGCAGACCCTGCTCTCTACGAGGATTACGAAAATCCTCATCTGCAGGGACTGCTGAGAGATCAGCTGTCCCTCAAGGAAGAGCTCGAGACCCTCGAAGAGACCTGGCTGGACCTGCAAATTCAACTCGACGCCGAATAGCCGCAGGACCATAACTTTCGCGGTCCTGCCTCACTGCCAGCCGTACAGCAGGCCTAGCCAACCGCTTTGTTTGGATCAGCATCGCCTTCCACAACACTGCGCCCTAAGGCCGGGAAAACCGGGATATCGTCGTCCGCAGGCATATTCATATACTGTTTGCGCGCCATGGCTGCCTCAATGTAGGGGGCTAACTCTTCCGCCTTCCGGGCCTCGCGCTCCGTTTCCCTGGCTTTGAACTCGGGCATGACCTCTGCTGCAAAGATCTCCAGTGATTCACAGATATGCTCATGCTTATTCATACCCGCCTGCTGTATAAAGGTAACCTGGTCAACCCCGACTCGTTCGAACTTGCGTAGATGCTCTCGCATGTCATCCGGCGTACCAATTCCCCCTCGCTCACCTGTCAGAGATTCACCAATTTCCATGGGATTTTCAGCCAACCTGGCATTTCTGGCCTGGCGGAACTCGCTGAAAATATCTGTCCTGCCTGGCTTATGCTCACCAAAACCGTACAGAAAACCCAGCGCGTAACCAAAGAATTCGAATCCCTCGAGACCACGCTCAATGGCTACTGCTCGATCGTGGTGCAACGAGAAGCTTGTGACCATACAAATATTGGCGTTCACCGCATGTCCGATCGGTACGCATTCGTCACTCTTGATGATGCTGTAATACTCATCAACCCAATGCTGA
Source organism: Candidatus Allofontibacter communis (assembly GCA_964220205.1). Lineage (GTDB taxonomy): Bacteria > Pseudomonadota > Gammaproteobacteria > Pseudomonadales > Azotimanducaceae > UBA9659. The sequence continues at coordinate 4,593 of CAXPUI010000328.1, forward strand.
GCTTCCAGCGGATCGACAAAGGCAAAGGTCAGCGCCCCAATACCAAGTCGAGCGGCCATCTTGATAGTCTCCCGGTTCGAGCAGGCAACCCACAGGGGGGGATGGGGTTTCTGGACGGGTTTCGGCACAATTTTTCTACAGGGCATACTGAAATACTTGCCGTCAAAGCCAGGGTAAGGATCCATCGCCAGCATGTTGCAGATCTGTTCAACCGACTCCAGATACTGATCGCGTTTGGATTCAACCGGAATATCAAAACCCCCCAGTTCAAGAATCGCCGATGACTCACCAGTACCGAAATCGACGCGGCCTCCCGAGACCAGATCGAGGGTTGCAATGCACTCCGCTGTGCGAGCAGGATGGTTATAGTTTGCAATAACCTGCCGGATACCATGGCCAAGCCGGATGTTCTGGGTACGCTGCGATGCAGCGGCCAGAAAGATCTCTGGAGCCGATGAGTGAGAATACTCTTCCAGGAAGTGGTGCTCCACTTCCCAGGCATAGTCAATACCAAGTCGATCAGCTAATTCAACCTGATCCAGTGCATCCTGGAACAGCTTCTCTTCAAGACCTTCTGACCATGGCTTGGGTAATTGATGCTCGTAAAAAATACCAAATTTCATGTTATCTCCTAAGCAGCCAGCGACTCGAAAGCAGCAAACAGCCTGTCGCCGTCTTTCGCTGACAATAAAGTTTCCTTTAACACCGCTTTCGCGGCCGGTCGCGCAACTTCATGCATTTCTACCGCGTGCCAATGCACCATCTTCTGCCAGACCGGATCAACAATCTCTGCCCCTGATACCTGGTCGCCATGAACAGTATCTACCGTAAAACTCCTGAATTCGGAAATAGCGGTCCGCAGCCAGACAACATGGACAGATTCATCGAGCCGTATCCGGTTGATCATATCAATGGCCTGTCGCGCTTCCTCGGGTTTGTCAACGAACGTTTCCGGTGATCCGATAACAGCTTCGTAGAATTGAAAAGCCCGTTCTGCACGCACCTCAATCATCAGCAGATTCATTAGGAAAGCGATCAGTGCTTCATGTTCCACCGACAACTGTACCATCTCGCGCTCGGCCTTCTCTCGCCCGATACTCGCCGGGGCTTCTGCTATGGGATAGGCACCCCGACCAAAAATCAGATCACGAGCAACGAACCACATGGTGTCATGACCGCCGATGCCTGTTTCCGGTCGGCCACCCTCATCCCAACCATGGGCTGTCAACAGGCCTTTGTTCATATGTCCCAGGGCTGTTCCGGAAATGTCTTCGACAATGATGGATTGGAAGTCTGGCGCTGTGAACTCCGCCAAGGCCCTTCCTCGCGCTTCTATAAGACCTGTAATGGTCAACGAATCCCAGAACGATTGTTCTATCCCATGTTTCAGTAACAGGATCTGCTGATCAACGTTAGGGAAGTTTGGCTCTGTTAACAGGTCTGTCGTCGCTTCAACAACTGGTACATCACGAGCCACCAGTTGTGCATGCCAAGATTCAATAGCCGCCCAGCGGTTAAGCGTCCTCGGGCTGAGGTAAGAACCTTGTTCATCAAATCCGCCATGCAGTCGCTCACCGCACACGATATGGGGTGTCGCATAGTCATGTTCAGCTTCGATTTCCTCTCTGGTGTAGTTAAGCTTGTTCAATTACTACCTCCTAGATTCGACAGAACGTTCACACAATAACCGACTCCTATCCGTGAGTCATCGGTCTCTATCCGGTTTCTGATCCTGTTCTCCATGACCAGTTCTTGTTCGTCATTTTATGTTCATCACATCGCTGGCTTCTGTTTTATCCGCATTTTTTCACCTCGACCGGTTCGATCCACCATGCAGCATGCGGAAGCAGAGTGCACGTCGGAACGGGCCGAGGACACATTCCGGAACTTAACGTTCCAGCGAAAACCAGTGACCATAATGGATGGAGTCCGGAACGACAGGCTGACAGCCCCTGCTTTTCGAGCAGTCGTCGAGTGCGTCAGGTAGAGGCCCCTGCCACGGGTTGTCATTTTATATTGCGAATCCGGATCAGACCTTATAGGGTTTTCCCGCACCTAAACCAACTGGGCCACAGATGACGGTAAAACGACAGTTTCCCGAAACCCGGCTGCGCCGATTACGCGCAGCGGACTGGTCACGCCGACTGGTAAGAGAAAACCATCTTTCCGTCGACGACCTGATCTACCCGGTTTTCGTCCATGAAGGCCAGCGCAAAACCGAAGCAGTGCAGAGCATGCCCGGGGTAGAACGCAAATCAGTCGATCTTCTGGTCGAAGAAGCCCTGGAGGTCGAGTCCCTGGGGATTCCCCTGATCGCTCTGTTTCCTGTTATCCCCCAGGAAAAGAAGACTTTAGAAGGGGAGGAGGCATTTAATCCAGAGGGTTTAACCCAGAACGCTGTCAGAGCGATTAAACAAGCCTGTCCCAATCTGGGCGTTATGACCGACGTAGCTCTCGATCCCTATACCAGCCATGGTCAGGATGGGATTCTCGACAGCCAGGGCTACATCGATAACGACATAACCCTGGATACGCTGGTAAAACAGGCAATGAGCCAGGCAGAGGCGGGTGTCGATGTGGTTGCGCCGTCCGACATGATGGACGGTCGCATCGGGGCTATTCGCAAGGCGCTTGAAGATGGCGGGCATGTGAATACCCGAATATTGGCTTACTCGGCTAAATATGCTTCCGCCTATTACGGCCCATTCAGGGATGCGGTGGGATCAGCAGCCAACCTGGGCAAGGGCGATAAGATGACTTACCAGATGGACCCCGCTAACTCCGATGAAGCCATCTACGAAGTAGCACTCGATATTGAGGAAGGCGCTGACATGGTCATGGTCAAACCGGGCATGCCTTATCTTGATATCGTGCGACGCATCAAAGATACCTTCCAGATGCCTACCATGGTTTATCAGGTCAGCGGTGAGTACGCGATGTTGAACGCCGCCATCCAGAACGGCTGGCTATCGGACTCAGTGATCATAGAGTCCCTGATGGCAATGAAGCGCGCGGGTGCTGACGCCATTCTGACTTACTTCGCCAAGCAGGTAGCCGAGGCTCTGCAAACCTGAGTCAGGCTCAGTCCATAGAAAACGACCAGATCAAGCGCTTGACCTTCTATTAACAAGGCTTAACAACAACACTTAGCAATTATACTTAGCAACAACACTTAGCAACATCGCTCAGCAACATCGCTCAGCAAGTGAGCATCACCCAGAACACAAATCGGAAGTCTTGCGCCCTTAATTGACCGTCAATTACAACAAAGGATCAACGTTACCCCTAGTAGCGGCTCTAAAAAAGGCTTAGGATAACCTCCCAGTTTTCTATACAAATTACTCCGGAGTAACAACTAATGGCAGATATCCAGCATGTATCTGATGCCTCATTTGAGTCTGATGTACTCAATTCAGACGTCCCTGTTCTTGTTGACTATTGGGCAGAATGGTGTGGTCCCTGCAAGGTGATAGCACCTGTGCTGGAAGAAATTGCAACCGAGTATGACGGCAAGATGAAGGTCTGCAAGCTTGATATTGATGACAATGAAGAAACACCTCCGAAATACGGCATTCGCGGTATACCCACGCTCATGCTGTTCAAGAATGGCAATGTGGAAGCGACCAAGGTCGGCGCCCTCTCGAAATCGCAGTTGACCGCCTTTCTGGACTCAAATATCTAGATCTTGGGCGGGTGCAAACTGCACCCGCCATCACCGCAGCCCCAAGAAAAACATCCCGATTGTTTATCCAGGCTGTTACACAACATCGGGATTGATAACGAGTATCCAACGGCTGTCAGACTCATGCCGACAACGACCAAGACCCTGAAACCCATCGCTTAAACCCGGGCTTACTGGCAGTAATCAGCACCCAAAGTGCCTATTCACCAACCAAAAAAGTACAAAACCACTGTAAAAAAAATATTGACATAAGCATCGAAACGTATCATTTTTGGGGTTCTCGGTTGCATCTTGCCTAACCGGGGACTCTCAAACCGGCTCTGCCGAGCTACATTTCAGACACTTTTTTTAATCGAACCAATCAAAAACTTCCAGCTATTCCGCACATTCGCTGCGTTCAAACCAACAAACGTGATTCTATGAACCTGACTGACCTAAAAACCAAACCTATCCCTGAACTCCTTGAAATTGCCCAGGGTATGGGCATGGACAATCTGGGGCGTTCCCGTAAACAGGAAATTATCGCCAGCGTCCTGCGAAAACATGCCAAAAGCGGTGAATCCATTTACGGCGATGGCACACTGGAAATCCTTCAGGACGGATTTGGCTTTCTCAGGTCGCCAGATTCATCGTATCTGGCCGGACCTGATGACATTTATGTATCGCCGAGCCAAATCCGACGGTTTAATCTCCGTACGGGTGACACGGTTTCCGGCAAGATCCGACCACCAAAGGACAGCGAGCGTTATTTTGCCCTCCTTAAAGTTGATCAGATCAATTTCACTGATCCCGGCGAAAGTAAAAATAAAATTCTATTTGAGAACCTGACACCTCTTTTTCCGGATGAGCCGCTATCACTTCAGGCTGGCAACGGCAGCACAGAGGACCTGACAGCAAGAATCATCGACCTGACATCGCCTATCGGCAAAGGTCAGCGAGGCCTGATTGTCTCGCCACCAAAAGCGGGTAAAACACTGATCCTTCAGAACGTGGCGCAGTCCATCATGCGTAACAATCCAGAATGTCATCTGATCGTGCTGCTGATCGATGAACGACCTGAGGAAGTCACTGAAATGCAACGCTCGGTGCGCGGGGAAGTCGTTGCGAGCACCTTTGATGAACCGCCATCGCGTCATGTTCAGGTGGCAGAAATGGTTATCGAGAAAGCCAAGAGACTGGTTGAGCACAAAACCGACGTGATCATATTGCTTGACTCTATTACTCGACTGGCCCGAGCCTACAACACCGTGATTCCAGCATCAGGCAAGGTTCTGACCGGGGGTGTCGATGCTCACGCCCTGGAGAGACCAAAACGATTTTTCGGCGCTGCCCGGAATATCGAGGAGGGTGGCAGCCTGACCATTATCGCTACGTCACTGATCGATACCGGCTCGAAAATGGATGAGGTTATTTACGAGGAATTCAAAGGTACCGGAAACCAGGAGCTTCACCTCGAACGAAAAATTGCCGA
>CAXPUI010000329.1:0-8707 GCA_964220205.1 Candidatus Allofontibacter communis
CGGAATACTCGCTGAACCTCTGCTTGTTGAATATTCGGTATCTTTTTTTCCTGTTTTTGCCGTCGTTCTTGTTCTGAGGTCCTTCCAGTTTGAACCCTTTCAGATTCCAACGGGATCGATGATACCAACCCTTGAAGTCGGTGATTTTATTCTGGTGAACAAGTACTCCTATGGCGTTCGCCTGCCGGTATTGGGTACCAAGGTGTTTGACGTTAATGAGCCGCGAAACGGTGAGGTCATGGTGTTTATTCCCCCCCATGAAGATGAGTACTTCATCAAGCGGGTGGTTGGCATTCCAGGAGACAGGGTTCGATATCAGGATAAGACCCTGTATATTAATGGCGAGAAACAGAATCAGACATTTGTTGCCCAGATTCCACCGGTTAATCCCAGGTATCTCAGGTATCGGGAAAAGCTGGGTGATATAGAGCACATGATCCAGAAAAATTCTTACCGTGATAGCAGCGTTGAAGAATGGGTTGTACCGGAAGGTCACTATTTCATGATGGGTGATAACAGAGACCAGAGCAGCGACAGTCGATCCTGGGGTCTGGTTTCAGAAGACCAAATTGTCGGGCAGGCAATTGCTGTCTGGTTGCACAAGAAGCAGGGTTTACGGTTGCCCGAATTCTCTAGGAATGGATGGATTCAGTGAGGAGGCTTGATGCAGATGCTTAGTAGACGTCGACAGAGCGGGGCCCTGGGTGGTTACATTATCGCTATCCTTGTGTTCGGCAGTATGCTGACGATGGGATCTAGATTGATACCACTTTATATGGACCATAACACCATGAGTAATATCATGGACTCGATGGCGGACGAAGACGATCTCGGGCTTAAGACTGACTCCCAGCTGATTGACGTGATGAAGAAGCGGTTCAAGTTGAACAACATTCGTGACTTTCCTATTCATGAACATGTCGAGATTAAGCGGAGCAGCCGTGGAACCGATGTGGTGCTGGATTACGAGGTGCGGATGCCCATGATATCGAATCTTGACCTCATTGCTTCATTCAACAAAGAAATCGAACTCAGAGACTAAGACTTTCTGTCGCGACGACTGTGCCTGGAACTGAAATCTTAGAGAAAAAGATTGATTATTCATTCTCCGATGGGGAACTGCTCCGGCAGGCCCTGACCCATAGGAGCTTCAGTAGTACTAATAATGAGCGTCTCGAGTTTCTCGGTGACGCAATTCTCAATTATGTTATTGCCCAGGCGCTGTATCAGCGATTCCCCTTCGCCACTGAAGGAGCGTTATCGCGCCTTCGAGCCGGGCTGGTGAAGCAACAGACGTTAGCTGAGATTGCCAGGGAAATAGGGCTTGGCAGTTACCTGTCGATGGGGAGCGGGGAACTCAAGAGCGGTGGCTTCAATCGCGACTCGATACTCGCTGACGCCCTGGAAGCCATATTTGGCGCGATCATTATCGATACTGACTCGGAGTCAGCCTCGAATTGTATTCGTTACCTGTTCGATACCCGGCTCGACAAGGTGTCGCCCAATAATTTGCGGAAAGACCCGAAATCCAAGCTCCAGGAACTGCTCCAGAGCCTGGGGCAGCCGGTTCCGAATTACGTGCTTGTAAAGCAGATGGGCAAGTCTCCAAACCAGGAGTTCGAAGTTGAATGTCGTGTCCTGCAACTCGCCGAACCCATCCGGGCATTGGGCACATCGATAAGAAAAGCAGAGCAGAGTGCAGCGGAGACAGCCCTAAGGCTACTTGAGGGGAAATCTTGAATACCCATTGTGGCTATGTGGCAATCATTGGCAGACCGAATGTCGGAAAGTCCACCTTGTTGAATACGCTGATACGACAGAAAATCAGCATTACTTCCAAAAAACCGCAAACGACCCGACAGAATGTGCTTGGTATTCACACTGAGGATGACTGTCAAATGCTCTTCGTAGATACCCCTGGGCTACATCTGAACGAATATCGTGCCATCAATCGGTACATGAACCGCAGCGCGAAAACGGCTCTAAGAGATGTCGACGTGGTGTTGTTTCTCGTTGATCGACATCGATGGAACGAAGAGGATGACTATGTTGCAGACCTGTTCAACAATGCGCGCGGTGGAAAAGTATTGGTCATTAACAAGATTGACCTGGTGCAGGACAAGCAGTCTATATTCCCCTTGTTACAGACCATGCAGGAAAGGTTTCCGTCCGCGGAAATTGTGCCGATATCAGCAGAGAAGAGCCAGAATCTTGAGGTGCTGACCAGGGTTATCCGAGACAAGTTACCGCTTTCACCCTTCTTCTATGAACCTAGCCAGATTACCGACCGTAGTGAACGGTTTCTTGTTGCTGAGATCATTCGAGAGAAGATTACCCGGCAGTTGGGAGAAGAATTACCTTATGCAATCAGTATCCAGATCGATCGATTCGAAGAGCAGGATAGTCTGACCCTGATCGAGGCGACTATTTTTGTCGAGAAAGATGGGCAGAAGAAGATCCTGATTGGTCGGAAGGGTGAAAAACTCAAACGTATCGGATCGGATGCTCGAACCGATATACAACAACTTCTGGATACGAAGGTGATGCTCAATACCTGGGTAAAGGTTAAGTCCGGGTGGTCTGATGACGAGCGAGCTATCAGGAGTCTCGGCTACAATGAACACTGACAGTTCACAGCATCATGCTTTTGTTCTCCATGGCCGTAATTACCGGGACACAAGTCTTATTCTTGACCTGCTGACGCTGGAAGAAGGGCGATTCTCTGTTGTCGTCAGGGGAGCCAGGTCGCTTAAGTCCCGTGTTCGCGGCAGGCTCCAGCCATTCACGCCGTTATTGCTCGGGGCTGTCGGGCGTACTGATTTAAAGACAGCGACCAACATCGACTTCCCAGGCAAAGCTTACGACCTGAAAGGCGATCGACTGTTGCTGGGATTGTACGTTAATGAATTGTTGTATCGCCTGCTGGGCCGCTATGAACCTATTGAAGGGCTTTTTGAAGAGTACTGCCAGTTGCTTGGTCAACTGGAATCCGTCAACGAGGGAATTGATGAGGTTCGAATCTTTGAATTGCGATTGCTGGAGGAGCTTGGCTACGGTATCAATTTTGAGTTTGACGCAGTTACCGGGCGTCGGGTAGAAGCAGATTCCAGCTATCGATACGTGCTGCATGAAGGATTTTATCCGGCGGATGGGTGTCATGCTGAAGATTTCAGCGGGACCGAGTTGTTAGCTATAGCAGACCGGCAGTTGAATGTCGTGGATCGAAACAGGCTCAGAAACCTCACCAGGCGTTCGTTGGCTGCGCTTCTGGGTGACAAGCCATTGAAAAGTCGGGATTTGTTTAAAGGGGTGTCGACGTGATTGTCGGTGTTGGTGTCGATATCGTTGAAGTCAATCGAATAGCGGCGTCCCTTGAGCGATTTGGAAGTCGTTTCCTTAAGAAAATTCTCGTCGATGCCGAACAGAGGCCTGAACTTTCGGGTCGTCGGCTCGCTGCTTATGTTGCAAAACAATTTGCTGCGAAGGAGGCGGTCTCTAAGGCACTGGGTACAGGTATGGGTGCGGGTGTCAGCTTTGCAGTGATCTGTATCTTGCGTAACCGGCACGGTATGCCTTACGTCGAGCTCAAGGGCAGAGCTTCTGATCATGCGATGAGAATAGGGGCGGATCGCATCCAGGTAAGCTTGTCAGACGAAAGGGAATACGCGCTAGCTTACGCGATTGCTTCTTCGGACGAATAGCGCATCGAATAGTGCATCGGCCGGTTACTGTTAGCTGATTGATCATTTGTCGATGCGTCAGCGGCACTGAGTTAACTGGTTACTGGCGTCTGCTTGTCACAGCCGTCGAAGAGAAGGGATCTGGGTTTGTCCTATACCATTCTGTCAGTGCAGTTATCTCTCCGTCCAAGTAATTTAACAAGATCCCGATCTCATCATCGTCTTCGGCTTTGATAGCAGATGCCAGTTTGCTCAGCGCGTTTTCCAGCCGTGGCACACCGCAGAACCTGACGGCACCGTGAAATTTGTGGACTGCCTGGCCAAGTTCGTGCTTATCGCCGGTTGACGACATAATCGCAGCCTGATCGTCCTGAAGCGAGATCATCAGTAGTGACAGTAACTCCTGCGCTAATTCGGGGCGGTTTTCAGCATTCCGGAGGGCGAGGTCCCGATTAAAAATGTCATTGCTGGTAGTGGCAGGAACGGCGAGTGGTGGTCGCGATGGCAGGTGCTGCAGTGTCGCGAAGATTGATCTTAGTCTGTCTTTTCTGACGGGCTTTATCAGGACATCGTTCATGCCAGTGTCTCGATATTTTGCTTTCTCATCCCGGTTCGCATGCGCTGTCAGACCAAATATAGGTGTTTGGTGATCGACCTGGCGTACTCTTTGCGTTGTTTCTATCCCGTTCATTCCGGGCATCTGGATGTCCATGAAAATTATCTGATAATCCATCGATGCTGCTTTTTCAAACGCCTCAGGACCTGAGCTGGCGATGTCGTATGTGTGGCCGAGTTGCGTTATCTGTCGAGCGAGCATTCGTGCATTGGTTTCACTGTCATCAACGATGAGGCAATGTAGGTCGCGCGAGTCGTCTCTCGACAGCATGATGTGGCGAACCAGGTTCGCCAGGTTCTGCTGGGTGACGGGCTCCGGCAGCGTGGTCCAGAAAGGGCGATTAATCGCATAACGACTGTTAATCAATGCGATGTGTGTTGTGTCGTCCAGCAGGGGTTTGATGGAAAGGAAGACCTCGGATGATTCGTCGGTGATCAGGCACAGATCGATCTTTCGAGACTTGAACTGCGTCGTGCATTCAATGCCCAGTAATTTCAGCCTCCAGATTATTGCTTGCCGCTCTATGTCGCTCTCAGTGATAACGAGGGCAGTGATCCCGGTCTCTACCATGCGTCCAATTGGTTCAATCACGGACATGGCGGGAAAAAGTAGTCTGTCGTTCCGCCAGATGGCTCCGCGTTGTCTGAGATAGTCGTCGAGACCGGCTGTCAGAGTGATCGGATGGTCGCTGTCAAAGACAAGTGCCAGCAGGTTGTTGTGAAAAGACAGTTGCAGGGCCACGTTGTTTGCCTGGGTCATTGCTCCCTGGTCGAGTAACAGTCGCAGTAGTGCTTGCTGGAGGCTGGTGGCTGCCAGTAACAGTCTGCCGGGACAATCATCGACTAACTGACAGTGAACCCTGAGTTGTCGTTCCCTCAGGGTGGGTGCAGCCAGCATCAGGACCTTGTCGATGAGCGAGATGAGTTCCGCTGAGTCTTGTTCCGGTTGAACCTTGTCGATAGAGATCAGGAAACCAATGTCATTGGCCAGGCGGTTGAGAACCTCAACGGTTGCGCCGCTATTGAGTGCGCTGATGAATTCCACAAGCCCGGTTTCAATGAGCCAACCTGTATCCGTCAGTAGTTTTTTCTTGGCTTCCAGCGAGTGCTGGAATTCGTTCTGAGCCTGCTGCCTGGTGATTAAGTCTTGCTGATCGGCCTGTAATTTCATCAACAGTTCATCAAGTTCCTGGCTTAACTCGAGGGCGCCGTGTGTATCATGGTGGCGTTGACGTTTGAGGGCGAAGCGGATTGCTCGCTCCAGGTGCTGGATTCTTTTATTGGCATGCCGGGCTGGTTTGTCGCTCCGGCCGTACAGCTGTTCGATCAATGCGTCGATGGGGTGCCACCATCGGTAAGTCAGGTAGAGGAGAAATGCCAGCAGGAGAAGACAGAGAGTCAGGACCAGGGTCATTGTTTCAGGTTATGCCTGAAGTGAATTTGTATAGATGATACTGATATTATAGGAATTCTGAGGTATCTCATATGATACGCCTTCAATCGTTCCCAGGGGACAAATGGCCGACTACCCAACTATAGAGCAGTGCATTGGTGGCACGCCACTTGTCAGGCTGCAGCGTATTGTCGGCGAGACCAGCAATACTGTTCTGCTGAAGCTTGAGGGTAATAATCCAGCGGGTTCTGTTAAGGATCGACCTGCAATCAGCATGATACAGCGGGCAGAGGCCCGCGGTGATATCCGGCCAGGTGATACCCTGATAGAGGCGACCAGCGGGAACACCGGGATAGCCCTGGCGATGGCAGCGGCGATCAAGGGCTATCGGATGATACTGGTCATGCCGTCACACATGAGCGAAGAGCGAAAGGCATCAATGGTGGCTTATGGTGCCGAATTGGTCATGGTGGCTCAGTCGGATGGTATGGAAGGTGCCCGTGATCTGGCTGAGCAGATGCAGGCAGAAGGCAAGGGTATTGTTCTCGACCAGTTTGCGAATCAGGATAACCCGGTTTCACACTATGAAGGCACGGGGCCAGAAATCTACGACCAGACGAATGGCGAGATCACTCACTTTGTCAGTTCCATGGGGACCACAGGCACCATTATGGGTTGTTCCAGGTACTTCAAGGAGGTGAACCCCGAGATCCAGACTTATGGTCTGCAGCCCGTTGAAGGATCACAGATACCAGGTATAAGAAGGTGGCCCGAAGCTTATCTGCCGAAGATTTTTGATGATAAGAACATTGACTACATTATCGATATGGAGCAGAGCCTGGCAGAAGATACAATGCGAAGGTTGGCATCGGAAGAAGGTGTCTTCTGCGGGGTCTCGTCAGGTGGAGCGGTGGCTGGTGCGCTACAGGTCAGTGATCGGGTGGAAAACGCAACCATCGTTGCCATCGTTTGTGACCGGGGTGATCGTTATCTCTCGACAGGCGTCTTCAACCAGGGATAATGCACGTTCTTTGTGTTGAGCCTGAGCGATGAAGAAGCGCGAAGCGGTGACCATCGCGATAAATACTCTTTCTGAGGATGGTTGTGGTTACTCTGAGGACGGCAAATTTGCCGTCTATGGCAGCATCGCTGGTGAGGTCGTATCTGCCATCCCTTTGACCCGAAAGCGCCAACGACTTTACCTGAATACTACCGAAGTCCTCGAAGCATCACCTGACAGGGTTGAGCCGGCATGTGCTGCTGCATCCGTTTGTGGTGGTTGCAGTTTTCAGCATATGACTCAGCAATCTCAGTTGACATTGAAGTCGCAATATCTCAGGGAACAGTTAGCACCGCTGGAACCTGTTGAATGGTTGGACCCTGTCCTTGGCTCGGAATTTCAATATCGAACCAAGGCACGTCTGGGGGTCAAATTCGTCGAGAAGAAAGGTCGGTTGCTGGTTGGATTCAGGGAAAAGCAGAAGCCATTCATCACGGATATCGACCATTGTCCTATCCTGGCCGAGACTTGCGGGCAATTGATCGGCGATCTTGAAGGCCTGATAGGGCAACTGACCATCAGGCGTGCCGTACCCCAGGTTGAACTCGCTGCGGGGGACGAAGCGGTAGCCCTGGTGTTCCGTCACCTTGAACCTCTCAGTGATAACGACTACGAGACCCTAAAGCTGTTCTCGGAGACAACGGGATACAGCATTTATCTGCAACCGTCGGGACCGGAGTCCGTTGTGCAGGCTTTTCCGGAGTCAGGGGCGGGTACTCTTTCCTACAGCGTGCCTGAGTTTGAGCTGACTTTCGACTTTGCTCCACTGGACTTCACCCAGGTTAACCTGGGGGTGAATCGGCAGATGATCAGCCTGGCCCATAGCCTTCTGGATCTCTCGGAAGCTGACCATGTCCTCGATGCTTTCTGTGGCATAGGTAACTTCTCTCTGGCGCTGGCTAGGTCAGCAGGTCGTGTGACCGGTCTCGAATTGTCGGCCCAAAGTATTGCGCGAGCGGAACTCAATGCCCAGGCAAATAACATAAAGAACGTTGCCTTTTCAGTGTCTGATCTGCATGCAGACCCTTTGGAGTTTCCCGTTGAAGCGAGCTTTAACAAGGTTTTGCTTGATCCACCGCGAAGTGGTGCAGAAGCACTGGGAAAAGGGCTTGCTACTCGGGATATAGAGAGGGTAGTGTACGTCTCCTGCAACCCTGTGTCGCTTGCGAGAGACGCCAATATTCTGTGCGGTCAGGGTTTCACCCTTCAAACGGCGGGGATTATCAATATGTTTCCACACACGACCCACGTTGAATCTATCGCATCCTTCAGGCGCCAGACCTGAACTGACCGCTTCATCCAGACCGAGTTAACGAACACTTTATGGTTAAAGTCCGACGAGAGCAGCCGTTGTTGATTGATGATTCAATCAACCTGGAAAACTGGTTAACCAGCCTCGGTGAAGTAAGACCGGAATTGAACCTGGCTCGCCTCCGGGAAGCTTGCGAATTTTCCTTTCGAGCTGAAGAGAAAGCACTCTCGACTTCCGGTGTCTGGGCAGAAGGACACAGCAGCTACCGTATGGGGCTGGAGATGGTGGATATTCTCAATGAGTTAAGAGTTGATGAGGATGGTCTTGTAGCTGCGCTCGTATACCGGGCCGTCAGAGAAAACCAGTTAACGTTAAGTCATGTGCGCAAGCTTTGTGGCGACGATGTCGCGCAACTCGTAGAGGGCGTGCGGAAAATGGCGGCTATCAGCGATGTACAGTTCGGTACTCAGCGGGTGATTCTGGGTGAACGCAAAGACCAGGTCGAGCAGGCAAGGCAGTTAGTCGTCTCCCTTGTTGACGATGTTCGAGTTGCTTTGCTGAAACTTGCGGAGCGCACATGTCGTATCAGGACTGCCGTCAAGAACACCCGAAGTGACAACGACAAACTCGCAAGGGAGGTTGTTGAGATTTACGCGCCTTTGGCACACCGGCTTGGTATAGGTCACCTGAGGTGGGAATTGGAAGAC
>CAXPUI010000330.1:0-3277 GCA_964220205.1 Candidatus Allofontibacter communis
GTCGCTGGAAACTTCACCAGCGCTGATCAAGCCAATACTGTAATCGCAGCGGGCCGCTGCGACATGGTCGCCCTGGGACGATCTATCATGAACGAACCCCACTTCGTACTGAGTGCTGCGGCCCACTACGGCCACACTGACCAGCACTGGGCGCCACAATATCTTTCCGGTAAATTCTCCGCAGAGATGCAGGCGCAGAAAGACAACGCGGAAATGTTCGAACTTCGCATGGCTGCCCGCCCCTCAAACCCAACAGAGACCCTGGCCATCGGGAAGGTCCGCGACGAGATGCTGCAGCAAGACTAGTGGTACCATTGACCCAGACTGGAGATTTGACATGAGCTACAGCACCGAAGAGATCGCGGACATGGTTAAGCCAACCTTTCTGCATCGCAAGATATATACCGACCCAGCGATCTTCGAGCTGGAAATGGAGCGTATCTGGGGCGGCTCCTGGATCTTCATCGGCCATGAAAGCCAGGTCCCCAAAGCTGGTGACTACATCACGCTGAACTATGGCCACCTGCCGGTCGTGATGGTCAGAGACAAGCAGTTGAACATCCATGTTCTCCATAACCGCTGCGGCCACAAGGGAGCCAAGATCGTTGACAAGCGCGACGGCCATGTCAATGCTTTCCGGTGCTGTTACCACGGCTGGACCTATGCGCTTGATGGCACGCTGGCCGGCGTCCCCAACATGAAAGGTTACGAGGGTACTGGTTTCGACCGGTCTGACCCTCGTTACAACATGCAGAAACTGGCCCGCTATGACAGCTATCGGGGCTTCGTTTTTGCGTCCATGAACCCCAGAGCACCGGATCTAAAAGAATGGATGGGTGGCGCCGCAACCGTGATGGACAATCTCTGCGATCGCTCTCCGGAAGGGGAAGTTGAAGTCGCTGGCGGCGTGCTCCGCTACGAACATGAATGCAACTGGAAGTTGTTTCTGGAAAACCTGAACGACACGATGCACCCCATGATCGTCCACAAGTCAGTCGTCGACGCCGCGAACGACTATATCGCCACCCTGCCGGAAGATTCTGCCAGACGAGACGAAGCGGAGATCATTCCCCCATTTGGGGCCAGTTATGAAGTCTTTGAATCAACCGGCATTACCGGTTTCAGGTATGGCCATCACTATGACGGTGGTGAGACCAGCATACATGCTGATTACTCGGTTGATCCGGACTATGAGCGGGCCATGCTCGCCGCCTACGGCGCTGACCGCACCCGGGAAATACTCACTTACAACACGCATAACACGCTCTATTATCCGTCCCTCACGATCAAGTCAGCGATTCAGAATATACGCGTCGTCCGCCCTATCGCGGTTGATAAGACCATTATTGAAACCTGGTCTTTCAGACTCAAGGGCGCGCCGGATTCGCTGTTGCAAAGAACGCTTCTCTATTCACGACTGATCAACGCCAATGGTTCCATGGTTGGCCCCGATGACCTGACCGCTTACTTCCGTGTGCAACAGGGACTGACCTCAACAGGCAACGATTGGATCGAGATGCACCGTAACTTTGGCCAGGACGAGGATCAGGGAGACAGGCTGGTCAACGGAGGCACGTCGGATCTCGACATGCGCACCCAATACGCTGCCTGGAAAGCATACATGACCAACGACGCGCCGCTAGCGAACCAAGAAGCACAAGCATCATGACCAACGTCATAACCAGCAACCCGGCGATTCGCGACATTGAAGAATTGTTGTACGACGAAGCAGCGTTTCTTGACAAGGCAGACCTGGATGGCTGGATCGAACTTTACACCGATGATGGCACTTACTGGATGCCGGTGCTCCCTGACCAGGAAGACCCTGTCAATCATATCTCCCTGTTCTACGATGACCGGGTCTTGATGGAAATCAGGCGCCGTAATCTGAAACACCCCAGGGCAGCGTCGAAAGACTACCCCATTCGCTGCTCCCATATTATTTCCAACATACGTGTCACTGAACAGGTTGACGAGATAACCACTGTCGAATCGAATTTCCACTGCCTGGTTTACTACAATGACAGGCAAACCACCTATGGCGGCACCTATCGTCACGAACTGGTTCGATCGGACTCAGGCCTGAAGATACGCCACAAGCGCGTTGACCTGATCAACTGCGATGCCGCTCTCAACACCATCATTATCTATCTCTGATGCCCGACAGGAACCCGCACAGACCCTTCACGCCTGATCCCGAGTTCATGTCACTGCTGCCTGAGCAGTGGGGCAACCCGGTCAACGGGCTCGGCGAATCGGAAGTCCGTCGCCCCGATGTGGTCTGGTGGGCGACCGACGTTGAAAAAGCACCTTTCGGCGCCGCCCAAAAATGGTTCTACACCAAGGAAGTACCGGGCCCTGAACTGATCAAGGAGCGAGCCAAACGCCAGGAAATTCTCGCGACCCCTTTGCCGGAAATCGCAGACAAGATGCAAGACCGATCACCTGCCGACTGGACACTGGCCCTGGAGCGCTTCGTCGCGGCTGGAGACTGCGAGCGAGTTGGGGTCACTCGCATGCAGCCAGAGTGGGCTTACCAAGGCACCGATGTACCCTTCACCAATGTCATCATGCTCGCAGTCCAGCACGATTACGAAAAACTGAAGTCTGCGCCCGATCAGGTTTGTGGCACGGACGTCTCCCGGCAATACAACCGTGCCGCCAGCGTCGCCAAACAAGTAGCGGGCTGGCTACGTCAACAGGGGTGGGATGCCAAGCCAGTAACCGGCCCAATGGTCGGTGACATCCTCTTAATCCCACCAGCCCTGGAGTGCGGTTTCGGCGAACTGGGCAAGCACGGTTCAATTATCAACCCGGAGTTCGGTTCCGCCTTTCGGCTGGCCGCCGTATTAACAGATGCGCCCTTTGAGCCAACGCCGAAGCGGGAATTCGGAATCGACGACTTCTGCTCTCGCTGTCGCGTCTGTGAAGATGCCTGCCCACCGTTTGCCATCACCGCCGAAAAACAATTGGTGAGAGGAACAAAGAAGTGGTACGTCGACTTCGACAAATGCATCCCCTACTTTGCAGAGACATCAGGTTGCGCCATCTGCATAGCGGTCTGCCCCTGGTCGAGACCCGGTGTCGGACCGAACCTGGCAGTAAAGCTGGCGCGGCGGGCCGAGCGAAAACGCGCCGAACAGGTTAGCGAAGGAACGGAGCAACCATGATCTGCTACACTCCATCGCTTACAGAGAACAAGCCTTAATAAGAGCGCATACGCAATGTTGGTTTACTATCGCGCAATCACCGTGGAATGGGGGGAGTCTGACCCCTT
>CAXPUI010000331.1:0-2363 GCA_964220205.1 Candidatus Allofontibacter communis
ATCTGGGTCGGGACCCTGAGACTCGCTACATGCCAAGTGGGGGTGCAGTGACGAACGCATCACTGGCCACGTCCAAACAGTGGCGAGATCGTGACTCTGGCGAAAATAAAGAGCGTACAGAATGGCATCGAGTCGTCTTTTTTAATCGCCTGGCGGAGATCGCGGGTGAGTATCTGAAGAAAGGCTCCAAGGTCTACATTGAAGGCGAACTGCGAACCCGCGACTGGGAGCGTGATGGCCAGAAGCATTACACCACTGAAATCGTTGCCAATGAGATGCAGATGCTGGATTCGCGCGGCGAAATGGGCGGCGGTGGCTTCGGTGGCGGCGGTTCAGCGCCGGGTCCGTCCAATTCCGGCGGCGGCGGTGGTGGCGGCATGGATGACTTCGGTCCTCCCCCGGCTGATGACTTCGATGACGATATCCCGTTTTAGGCGGCTATCTTAAGAAGGTGGTTTGTGCCCGTGAACGGCGAGAGCGATTATCGGGCCGCCTGTCCGTTTGCGTGTTAATTGGGGGGTTGCCAGCAAGCCGAAGCCTGTAAGCGCAAGCCGAAACCCCCAAGCCCGAAACCCCAAGCCCGAAACCCAAAGCTTCAAACCTCAGGCTTGGTACGTCAGGACAGTCACGCCGGTGAGCGCCGCATGGCCCCTTATTTCGGATGCCAGAAGTTCAGGTACTCCACGTAAGCCGCGGGTCGTTCATCCTCTTCATCTGTTTCGATATGGTGGCCGGTTTTTACCAGCCGTCGGCCTTCTCCCTTGTCCTGGACGTCAAGCACTGAAATGCGGTCCCTTAACCTGATCCCATCGCCCACGAGAACCGGCCGTAGAATTCTCGCCTTGTCCATGCCGTAGTTGAGTGGGTTCTGCCCATCGGGGTAGTAAAACCCTCCGAGCTTCAGAAAGTGCGTAACGAGGCTGACCATGAAAAAACCATGCAGAAGCGTCCCGCCGTGCGGGCTGTTTTCGGCGGCCCACTCCGGATCGTTATGCCCCTGGTTATACCAGCGTGTCACTTTACCGAAGATGTCTACCTGCATCTGATCGATAAACACCCATTCTGTGGTGGTCACATCTTCGCCGATGCGTTCATGTATGGTTTTCAGCAGTAGTTCCATGGCGGTCTCGTTGGTTAAGAGGCAATGATGACAATTAAGGCCATCCCCAGGATCAAGCGGTAGATCACGAAAGGGAGGAAGCCGATTCGCTCAATCACGCTCAGCAGAAGTTTAATGCAAAGGTAGGCGGAAATACCTGCGACCAGGGTCCCGATAGCGACATCAAGCCAGTCGGTCGGTACCGGGTCCATAGCCAGATCTACCAATTTAAGAGTGGCCGCACCCAGTATTGTGGGTATCGAGATCAGGAAAGAAATCCGGGCCGCTTCTGTCCTGGAAAAACCAATCAGTAGTGCTGCGGTTATCGTCACACCGCTTCTCGATGTGCCGGGAATGAGGGCAAGGCACTGCGCGATTCCGATCAGCAGGGCCCGTCCTGGCGTCAGCGTGGATGAGCCTTTGTGCTGCTGACGATCGGCGTACCAGAGTGCCAGGGCGAACAGGATGGTTGTTGCGGCGATAACCTCGAGGCTGCGCAATTCCCCCTCTACCAGGAAGCGGGCGAAAAACCCGACAGGGAGGATTGGCAGGCTGGCAATCAGTAAGTTGAGGGCAAATTGACCATCATCCGACACCTCGCCCTGCAATTGCCTTGACCCGGCGCCGATTAGTCTTGCCAGATCCTGTTGGAAATAGATCACCACGGCCAGCAGTGACCCGAGATGTACAGCAGTATCGAAAGCGAGTCCCTGATCGGACCAGCCAAACAGCTTTGATGGCATGACCAGGTGTGCAGAACTGGAGATTGGCAGGAATTCTGTTATGCCCTGAATCAGGGCGAGGATAATTGATTGTAGAGGATCCAGACCGATTTCTCCTTGGTGGTTAGGTTAGAATACCCGCATGGCTCACATACCGCTATTCCCGCTGCCACTCGTGGTCTTTCCCGGTGGCAGGTTACCGCTGCAGATCTTCGAGACTCGCTATGTCGATATGGTCAAGCGTTGCCTGCGGGAAGGTTCAGGCTTTGGGGTCATCATGATTACCGAGGGCGACCAGGTATTGCGAGATACGGAGCAGCAGTTGCCGTCTGTCTCTCGCTGCGGCACCTACTGTTCGATCGTTGACTTCGATGAACTGCCTAATGGGATGCTCGGGATCATGGCGGAGGGTGTGAAAAAATTTGTCATCCGCGATGAATATGAGCAGGTGGATAGACTCATGATGGGTGATGTTGAGTTCCTGCCTGATGAAACCCCTGCCGATATGCCCGACGAACAGGAGCATCTTTCGAGTCTTCTGG
>CAXPUI010000332.1:0-2106 GCA_964220205.1 Candidatus Allofontibacter communis
CAAGTCTTTGCCAGGCCTCCTCCCGCAGTTCTTTTGGCGCGTAGACGCTATCGATGCCTACCAGGGAAACCCCCCGGAGGATGAAAGGCATGACGGTCGTTGGCAGATCCGGACCCTGAGCCAGTCCGCAGGCCGTAATGGTGCCGCCGTATTTTGGGGAAGCGCAGATGTTCGCGAGGGTGTGGCTGCCAACGGCATCAACGGCGCCTGCCCAACGCTCTTTTCCCAGAGGTTTGCCGGCTTCCGACAGTTCTTTTCGGTCAATAATCTCTGTTGCTCCCAGATTGGTCAGATAGTCCGCCTGTTCGGCACGGCCGGAAGATGCGACGACGGTGAAGCCCAGCTTTGCCAACAGCGCTATCGCCACGCTTCCGACGCCTCCTGCGGCTCCAGTCACGATGATTTCTCCATCGGCGGGTGTGACACCTTGCTGCTCCAATGCCATTACGCACAGCATGGCTGTGTAGCCGGCTGTGCCGATGCCCATGGCTTGCTCATTGGTGAACACGTCCGGCACTTTGACGAGCCAGTCTGCCTGCAGTCGCGCCTGTTGGGCCAGCCCGCCCCAGTGGCTTTCGCCGACACCCCAGCCATTGAGCACAACTCGGTCGCCAGGCTGGAAGGCTGGATTTGATGAATCTGCTACAGTACCAGCGAGGTCGATACCTGGAACCATAGGGAATGAGCGTATCACTGGCGAAGCCCCGGTAATGGCCAGGGAGTCCTTGTAGTTCAACGTGGAATAGTCGACTGCTACGGTGACGTCTCCTTCCGGAAGATCAGTTTCTGAAATCTCCGTGATGGATGCCTGGTAGCCATCATCATTTTTGTTAACCAGTAATGCCTTCATACACTCTCTCCAAACTGCAGTGCTCAATTCTACAGGATTCTGACGCAATGATTGTTCCGTTATGATGTGTTAAATGAACTCCTGATGTCATTCGGTGGGAAGATAATGGCTGCCCTACATGTTGTCGCGACACCCATAGGTAACCTGGACGATTTGAGTACCAGGGCGGTTGATACGCTGAAGCAGGTCGACCTGATCACTGCTGAAGACACGCGTCGGACGGGGATTCTGCTGAAACATCTCGGGATAGACTGTCCCATGCTGTCGTTGCACGACCACAACGAAAAACAGCAGGTTGAGCATCTGGTAGGCAGAATCAAAACGGGAGAGGAGATAGCTCTTGTATCAGACGCTGGTACGCCGCTGATATCTGACCCAGGGTTCCGTCTGGTTGAACAGTGTCATCTGGAGTCCATCCCGGTGGTACCTGTAGCCGGTCCCAGCGCGGTTACAGCGGCGCTCAGTGCGGCAGGTATAGCGACTGACCGGTTTTCCTTCGAAGGGTTTGTGCCTGCCAGGCAACAGGCCAGGTCAGAGTTCTATCGCCAACTGGCCAATGAGCCTCGAACCCTGGTTTTCTTCGAAGTTCCTCATCGTATTGAAGCAAGTCTGCAGTCTCTTGAGGCGGCGGTGGGTAGCGAACGTCGCCTGGCGATCTGTCGCGAGCTGACAAAGACGTTTGAACAGTTAGTGCAGGGCTCGGTGGCGGAACTGAGGGGCGCGTTAAGTCATGGGGTTATTCCCCAGAAGGGTGAATTTGTCCTGGTCCTCGCTCGTGGTGAGCCGGGCATGGACAGGGAAGCAGATCGCCTGCTGATGGCGTTGCTGCCAGAGTTATCTCCTTCCAAAGCAGCTGCCGTTGCTGCCCGGCTGACTTCTGAAACCAAATCGCAGCTGTATCAGCGGGCACTGGAGCTTAAGTCCTGACTTGAGTGCAGGGTAATGTGGCGTTAGTCTTGTTTCGGGAGTCAGCCAGACAATCGCTCGGTCCCGACCGGGAGGAAAGTCCGGGCTCCATAGGGCAGGGTGCCAGGTAACGCCTGGGAGGCGTGAGCCTACGGAAAGTGCAACAGAAAACATACCGCCTGCGTTGCAGGTAAGGGTGAAATGGTGCGGTAAGAGCGCACCGCGCGGCTGGTAACAGGCGTGGCAGTGTAAACCCCACCTGGAGCAAGACCAAATAGGAATCCGCATGGCGTGGCCCGCGCCGGGGTTCGGGTAGGTCGCTATAGGTGCCTGGTGACAGGTATCACAGA
>CAXPUI010000333.1:0-2471 GCA_964220205.1 Candidatus Allofontibacter communis
GCGCCGACCAGATCATCGGTGCTTCGAATCTCCCTGTCGAATTCAGTGGCACAGCGTCCGATATGGCTGACAATATGGGAATCACTGCCGCCGATGCCGCCATAGCCGAGCTCTGCGGCATTGTCGATGGCGATCTGGTCCTCATTGTCGCGACTGCCGCCGTTATAAATTTCGACAATCCGGACACCTTCAGGGATACCCAGTTCATCCGTATGGGCAAACATGCCCACCCTTGGGCGGCCGGGATGACAGGGCACGGGAACGGCGCCATGCGCTTCGCAGACCTCTATCACCATGGCCAGCGGCAGGTCGATCCGGCTGAAATCAAACTGGCGGGTCAGCTCTTCGGTGACACCAAAGACGAGGACATGACCGTATTCGGTTTCCACCTCGCTGCCTTTCAGTATGACCAGGCCATGTTTATCAGCCAGCCCTGAATAATCCGAGTCGAAGTCGTGTTGCCGGTGTTCTGTCAGGACAAAGCCATCAATGGGTATATCTTTGGAGCGAATCCATTGGCAATAATTCTCAACCTTGGCCCGACCGTCGTCGGATTTGATTGAGTGAGTATGTAAATCAAGTATCACGGGGGTAAGTCGGTTTGAACAGGGCGGAAGTATAGCAATACTTCACCAGAGTTACTCGATCCAGTGTTTTGAATCAATTTTGTGAATTCTGACTGATGGGTGGTTGCTGGTAGCCTCGGGTGGCGTTAGGGTAGCGGGGTGACTGGGAGGTCAAGATGAGCAAACTGAAACGACGATCACTGCTGCGGCTGGGTGCGCTGTCGGGGCTTGCATCCGGTCTGTCGGCTGGTGGGGTTTCTGCAGCGGGCGTGAGCAGGTCGGGAGTCAGGGATTATGTTCGGCTGGGCCGTACGGAAATGAAGGTGGCTGACATCTCGTTTGGCAGCTTTCCCCTGCAGCCGGGTGATGAAAAAGTGGTGCATCATGCGCTTGACCTGGGTATCAACTACTTCGATACCGCGGAGGGATATGGGGATGGCAGGTCCGAGGAGGCAATTGGCCGAGCCCTCGCCGGGGGGGCGAGACAGGATGTATACCTGGCAACCAAGATTTTTGCGGGCGACCAGACCTCCGCAACAGAAATGATGAGCAGGCTTGAGGGTTGTCTCAAGCGATTACAGACGGATTATGTGGATGTCTTTTTCAATCATGCGGTGAATGATGTTGCGCGACTGAAAAATGAAGAGTGGCACCGGTTTGCAGAACAGGCCAGGGCGCAGGGTAAGGTGCGCTACTTTGGCATGTCGGGACACGCTGGCCGGCTGACCGAATGTGTTGACTACGCCATCAGCGAAGATATGTTTGATGTGTTGCTGCTGGCAACAAATTTTGGAGATGACCCGGCCTTCTACGAACGTTTTACCCGCGCGTTCGACATGGTCGCCAATCAGCAGGGCCTGCAGAAACTGATGGCTGATGCGAAGCGCAAGGACATGGGCGTGATAGCCATGAAGGTTCTCCGGGGTGCCAGGCTCAATGATATGCGGCCTTATGAAAGGCAGGGCCTGACCTATTCCCAGGCTGCCTGTCGCTGGATACTCAACAATCCGCACGTCGACAACCTGATTATCACCATGCGAAATCGCGATGAGGTAGAGGAGTATCTGGCGGCGTCCGGGTCGGGGCAGGTCACGAATGCGGATATGGAATTACTGCAGACCTATGCCGCCATGACTGATGCCAGTTACTGCCGGAATGTCTGCAATGACTGCGAGGGCAGTTGTCCTTACCAGGTACCGATGCCTGATATTCTGCGAATGCGGATGTATGCCACGGACTATGGTGATTATGCTGTTGCCCGGCGCGAATATGCCTCGCTTGAAACCAATGCGGCCGCGTGTCTCAGTTGTGATGGGGCTCCCTGCCAGGATGCCTGTTCCTTTGATATTCCGCTGGCGGAGCTCTGTGGGCCAACCCACCAGTTGCTGAGTTAATGCGACACTTACACCTGGATCTGGTCGGTGGTCTGTCCGGCGACATGTTTAGAGGCGCGGTGCTGGATGTGTGCCCGGAGCTCGGCGAAGGCCTTGACGCTGTCATTGTCGCAGCAGGCTTTCCGGGGCTGGTATCGCTCCACAGTGAGTCCCATAACGACGGCACGCTGACGGGCACGCGCTTCAGCGTCGCCGCCGCGGGAGAAGGCAGCCATCATCACCGTCACTACAGTGAGATCAGGACTAAACTCGAGGACTCCAATCTCGCGCCGCTGACCCGGGAGCACGCCCTGGGTATTTTTCATGCGATCGCTGAGGTCGAGGCGAGCATTCACGGCAAGACCGTGGAGAGTGTAGCTTTTCACGAGGTAGGTGCCTGGGATTCCATTGCCGATATTGTCCTGGCCGCTCACCTGATCACGAAGCTCGATGCCTCATGGAGTGTGGGGCCCTTGCCGCTTGGTCGGGGATTTGTTGATACAGCTCACGGCCGTCTGCCAGTGCCGGCCCC
>CAXPUI010000334.1:0-9631 GCA_964220205.1 Candidatus Allofontibacter communis
GGCCAGAGAACTGGCAGGGCAGAACGATATGTTGTTTATCCGCAATTCCCAGTCCGGTCTGGTCGAGTGTCGGACCAACCGCAAGGCGATTGAACTGAATTCAGCCCTGCACAGCCATAATTGATGCTTGCGCGACCATCATGACTTCAGACTCCGATACCCTGGACCTGGCGAGACAACTGATCAGGGAAGAATCCGTCTCTCCCGATGATGGTGATTGCCAGGAGATCATAGGGAATGTGCTGAAACCGCTTGGATTTACCGTTGAAAACATGCCTTTTGGTCCGGTGAAAAATCTCTGGGCCAGCAAGACCAGTGGCGACGGTCCAACGCTGGTATTTGCCGGTCATACCGATGTCGTACCACCGGGCCCATTGGAAGAATGGCAACAGCCGCCCTATAGCGCCACGGTGGTCGGGGATACATTGCATGGCCGAGGTGCGGCAGACATGAAAGGGTCACTCGCTGCGATGCTGACCGCCGCTGCCAGGTTCATGAACAAACACCCAAACCACCAAGGAACCCTGGGATTCCTGATCACCTCCGACGAAGAGGACGTGGCCATCGATGGTACTGCCAAAGTTATGGATGAACTCGACAGGCGCGGGGTGAAAATCGACTACTGCATCGTTGGAGAGCCATCCAGCAGCCACCGCGTCGGCGACGTTATCCGGGTGGGACGACGAGGGTCCCTGAATGGTCGCCTGACGATACGGGGGATCCAGGGACATGTCGCCTATCCACAACTGGCACGCAATCCTGTATTCGAGTTCGCCCCGGCCCTCGCTGAACTGACTAAAGAAACGTGGGATAACGGGAACGAGTTCTTCCCTGCAACAAGTTTCCAGATATCGAATATCAATGCCGGGACTGGCGCCAGCAACGTCATCCCTGGCGAGTTGACGGTCGATTTCAACTTCAGATTCTCGACGGAATCTTCCGAGGAAGACCTGAAAACACGTACCAAAGCGATCCTGAATCAATCAATTGAGGATTTTTCTATCGAGTGGCGCCTTTCTGGACCACCCTTTCTAACCGACACAGGACTACTGGTTCCCACAGTACAAGAGGTCATCCGCACTCACTTCAATATCGAGACAGAACTCTCCACTTCCGGGGGTACTTCTGATGGCCGGTTCATCGCTCCTAGGGGTGTGGAACTTGTTGAGCTGGGACCCTGTAACGCCACGATCCACAAGGTCAACGAACAGACTTCTATCACCGAATTGAACCAATTATCCGCGGTCTACGAAGACATCATGCGGAGCCTGCTGAGCGATGGATGAACGGCAGCCCGACATTGAAATCTACCTGAAACGGCCCTCCATGGACGCAATTGGCAACTGGCTGAAAAACCACTTTGAGATCATAGCGAAAACCCCGACGGAATCTGGCAGTCAGCTTGATCTTCGTTTTCAGCAGGAGACCCTGCAATGCCTGGTTGTCGAACGGGTAGCAAAAGGTGGCTATGCCTCAGTCTGGTTCAAAACCAACAATACGCCCTGGCGAAACGACCTGGAGTGCGCAGAAGATGCTCACGCCTTACTGGAGATTGAAACCAGGTGCAGCACCGGCGGCTGGCAAGATGCCCAGGAGGATCAGGGTCGCTGGTACAGACTCCAACGGGGAGAGAAAAGCATTGTAAACTGGCTGACATGAGCAAATCAGCCTTAGCTCTCATAGCCATTGTCGCATTTCTGGTGTTTATAGTCGCCATGACGCCCGCTGCACTTGTTTACAATACGCTCCGGGACAATACGTTGAGCACAGCACCCGACATTGCCATCAGCAATGTTGAGGGCAGCATCTGGAAAGGCCGCACTGATGTCCAGTTCAAACACTTTCCTATCATTACTGGCAGCTGGCAGCTATCACCGTTGCACCTGTTGACCTCGACCGCCCGATCATCAATGACCTTTAATGCGCAGGGCCTGACGGGTAATGCGGTAATCGCCCTCAACTCCCAGGGTGGCACCGTCCACCAACTCTCCGCGATCGTCCAGGACACTTACCTGAATCCGATCACGGTACCTTATGGCCTGGACCTTTCAGGTGAGGTTCAGTTAACAGACGTTAACTTCGGGTTCGATCAGCACTGGTTAACTGCTGCCGAAGGCAAGTTGAACTGGGATGGCGGCATAGTCCACATCCAGACTCCCGAAAAGATACACACGGTGAACCTGCCGGCACTTGAAGGACTACTTTCCCACGAGAACCAGACCGTGAAACTAGACATTTATGAATCCGGCAACTCTCTCATGCAGATCGAAATTGAACCTGACGGCTGGGCCAGGGTTGCAATAAACTACGCACTTGTCGATCTGGCCAATCTGCCCTTACCAGCTGGTAACGGGGCCAGGATAAATCCAGCAATCATTGTGGAAGAGAAAATTCTCTAGCAGGCAATTGTGCTATCGTGAAACCGGGCTCAGATGATTAACTTCGCATTGCAAAATATTACTCAACTGCTCCTCACCCACAGTCGCAAATTCGCTGCTGCCGTGAGCATCGCGTTAATCATTCTGATGAGTCTGACAGTCGCTAATTCTGTCCTGATTATCCTGGAAGCTGCTAATCCTCCGGACACCAGCCCTGAAAGACGACAAGCAAAGCCTTCAGATAACAAAATCCTTCACAAGGTTTCTGATCTCGCCCTTTTTGGCAAAACCAGTGAATCGCCCCGGATTCAACAGGCTGTAGAGGCACCGACGACAAAACTCAACCTTGAACTTCAAGGCGTCTTTATTGCAGAAGAATCAGATCGTTCCACCGCTATCGTCGGCGAGCGAAGCAAAACCGGTGAACTATTCGAGATTGGTGACCGTTTACCTGGCAACGCGACACTCACCGCGGTGTTTGTTGACCACATATTGATACGTCGTGGTTCCCGAACGGAAAAGCTGATGTTTGCTGACACCAAGTATCGGATCGAAAAAACCGCATCAACCGGCAAGACCACTACAGGTCACTCCTCTGGTATGGACCAGAACACCCGGTCCGACCTGAAGCAATTCGGGAGCGAATCCGAAACCGAGCAGGACCGACTCTGGCACCGCCCCCCCGGGTCAGGAACTCCGACATGGCGGCTTATCGCGAGAAACTCAAAAGTGATCCGGCGACTACGCTGAGAGAGGCAGGTATCTCCGCCGTCAGTAATAACGAAAGTAAAGGCTATCGGATCAGTGAAGATGTTCAAAGCACCATCCGACAGGCAGGTCTGCAACCAGGGGATGTGGTGCTGTCAGTTAATGGCCGTCCCGTAGGTATCGCCGCTAACGATGCGGGCCTGATCGACCAGGTCACGGCTTCTTCTCGCGTCCGGGTCGAAGTGCAACGCGGTACCCGACGCTTCTTCCTCACGGTTCCGGTACCCAAGTAAGGATTGTTCTCTTATGATGTTCTTGCTCATGGTTGGTAACCCGCGATGACCGCACAATTAATGAAAATTCTCACCACTGTCACTTTGATGTGTGCTTTCGCTGCAGCGACGGTCGCGGAAGAAACCTGGAAGGTCAACCTCAAAAACGCCGATATTCGTGAATTCGTTACCCAGGTGTCGACTATCACGGGTAAGAGCTTTGTCATAGATCCTCGAGTCAAGGGCAACGTTACCGTGGTCTCCAGCGCAGCGATGGATAAAGACGCCATCTATGAAGTCTTCCTGTCAGTGTTACGAGTACATGGGTATGCAGCTGTACCTGCTGGCAATGTCACCAAAATTGTTCAACAGGTACTCGCTAAGCAAAGCGGCAATCCCAACGACTTCCTGACCAGCAACGAATCAGAGGAGCTCGTTACATCGGTTATCCCCGTCCGCAACTCACCATCCTCAGAACTCGTTAAGATACTACGGCCGCTCATTCCACAATATGGCCATGTTGCCGGCATTGATTCGCCAAATGTACTGATCATCAGCGATCACGCCGACAACATTGCCAGGCTCGCCGGCATCGTCGACCGCATCGACATCGCGGACAACCAGAGTGTAGAAATCGTCGACCTGAAGGAAGCATGGGTCGACGACATGGTCACTCTTCTCGAGGAACTGGTACCCGATCAGATCGGTTCAGGCGCAAAAGGACCGAATCGCATAACGATTGTCGCCAGCGAACGCACCAACTCGCTGATCATCAAGGGTGATTCGAAATCGGTATCCCGGACCATCGCCCTCATCGACCGGCTGGATGTCCCCGCTAATCGTGCAGGCTCCACGCAGGTCATCCGTTTGTCACATTCAAACGCTGAGGAACTCGCCGAAATTCTGAAAAACATCATCTCAGAGAACAGCGGGGATGAGTCCAGCAATATAGGCGTCACCATACAGCCTGATGTGCACCTGAACGCTCTGGTTATACGAGCTGATCCCACAAACATGCTGGAACTGAAAGGAATCATTGCCAGCCTGGATGTCCGGCGCCTTCAGGTCCTTATCGAAGCTGCTATCGTCGAAGTCAATACTGACTTCACCAAACAACTTGGTACTGAACTATTCGCCGCCGATGCCGCCAGCGGCAATGTCCCGCTAGGCCTGACTGCCCCGTCCGGAACCCTTGCTCAAGTTCTGCAGGGACTCGCCCTGGATTCCCAGACCAACCTTGACCTGGGGAATGTACCATTGATAGCTGGCGGTCGAATAAGCGAAACCGGAACAAGCTTCGGCATGATCATCCGTGCGCTTTCTTCAAATTCTGACGTCAATCTTCTCTCGACACCCAGCATCACGACCATGCAAAACGAGGAAGCGAAGATACATGTGGGTCAGAACGTGCCTTTTAGAACCGGCTCAACGGTAACGGGCAGTGAGGGCGCGTCAAACCCGTTCACAACGATCCAGCGACAGGATGTCGGTTTGACACTGGAAGTAACGCCATTCATTCATGACGGCGATCTGATCCGGCTTGAAATCCACCAGGAAGTCTCGGAGGTTGACCCTGCTTCGTTGGGTGCCATCGGTTCGGACGGCAGTGCCGACATTATCACCAACACGAGGACCATCGATACAACGATCCTTGTTGATAACAAGGAAGTAATCATCATCGGCGGGCTGATACGCGACAAAGAAACGTCGACAAATTCCAGGGTTCCTTTATTAGGCAGTATCCCAGGTGTTGGGGCACTGTTTCGCAGCAAGGCGACAACAACAGAGAAACAGAATCTGATGGTATTCCTCCGGCCCACTGTGCTGGAGTCACGAGCTGCTATTACCGAAACGACCCAACGAAAGTTCGAGAACCTCTACGAAGTGGAGATCGAGGGTCGCGACGCCTCCGAAACGATTCCAGAAATGTTCAATGGAAACCCTCCATAAACTGAAACAGCTGCAGTTTCGTCTCGCCAGGAAAATCCTCTTTCTCTGGATTAGGCCGACGTTCATCAACAACAGTCACGAGAGCCTTTTGCTCGACGAATCTGATACTGTCTGCTACGTCCTGCCTTTTCGCTCATCGACAGACCTGCAAGTCGCCAATGAAGCCTGCCGCAAAGCCGGTCTGCCTGAACCCATTGAACCAATAGCCGAATTCGAGGAATCGAGGGCTTTTTTTTTCCTTGGTCATTCGGAAGGCACTTTCGGCCGGAAAACACTGCGGCAACAATCTGCACGAATGGCAAGGCTTTTCGACAAACAGCAGCAGTTCATTAGTAGCGACAATCCAGACAAAGCAGCGCAGTCCAGGTCATTGAAGGTCGTGCCCGTATCAATCTTCTGGGGTCATCAACCAGACAGGGAGAAGTCTGTTTTCAAACTGATTCTCTCCGAAAACTGGGTAACCACGAGCGGTTTCAAGAAATTCCTGGCGATGCTCTTTCACCCCAAACACATCCTTGTCAAATTCGGCCAGCCTATCAGCTTCGCTGAGGTCATCAAATCTGAAGCGGATAAGTCACGCCAGGTCAGGAAACTGCTGCGACTGATTCGGGTCCACTTTAATCAGGAGAGACAGGCCATCATCGGCCCTGATCTCTCTCACCGAAGAACACTGATTGATACGATTCTCGCCACTGATAATGTACAACGCGCGATCGCCAAGGAAGTCAACGTGTCCGGTGCAACCCTGGCAAAAATTGAAAGTAAAGCACTTGAATACGTAGAAGAGATCGCGTCTGACCAATCCTACCGGGTTGTTCGATTCTTCGACACGCTGCTGACCTGGTTATGGAACCGCCTCTACAATGGCATAGAGGTAAACGGTATCGAGCAGATCAGGCAGATCGCCCAGTCACACGAACTTGTCTATACGCCCTGTCATCGCAGCCACATCGATTACCTGCTGCTCTCCTATGTTCTCTATCACAATGGTCTGACTCCTCCACACATCGCTGCAGGCAAAAACCTCAACCTGCCCATCATCGGACTGCTGCTACGGAAGGCTGGCGCTTTCTACATGCGACGGAGCTTCCAGGGTGATGCACTTTACCGGGAAGTATTTGACGAATACCTGCACCAGATGTTCACGCGGGGTTATTCCGTTGAGTACTTCATCGAAGGCGGTCGAAGCCGAACCGGACGCACATTACCACCAAAAACTGGAATGCTGAGCATGACGGTCCGGAGTTTTATGAAGAACTCCAGCAAACCGATCGCACTACTACCCGTCTACCTCGGCTATGAACGGGTCTTGGAATCAGCGACTTATCAGTCTGAACTATCAGGCAAACATAAACGTCAGGAATCGGTCTTCGATGTGTTTCGTATCTTTTCTGTCTTCAAGCATGACTTCGGTCGTGTCACTGTGAACTTTGGCAAACCACTGCCCCTCAGGCAGTTCCTCGACCAGGCTTTACCAACCTGGACCACTGACAATCGACCGGAAATAAATACGGCCTGCAATCAACTGGCAATAGAACTGGTTACCCGAATAAACAGCCATGTTGCTATCAAGGCAACTAACCTTGTGGCACTCGCATTGCTATCGACGGATCGACAATCAATCACCGCAATCGATCTGAAGGATCAAGTGGGGTTACTTCGCACCATCGCGCGGGAGAGCGGCTTCACCGGTTGCTCGATTATCGATGACCCGCTTGATGAGGTCATCGCCCAGGCAACACGCATCATAGGCCTGACGCAAACGGAGCACCCGTTCGGCACAATTATTTCTGCCGATCAGAAGCAGGCCATCAGCATGACATACAACGCTAACAACATTGCCCATGTCTACGCCCTGCCATCACTTATGTGCCGCTATATCAGGTCACGCAAGGAACTTGATATCGAAGACCTTAAAAACCACGTCAGGATGCTGTACCCCTACATCCGATCGGAAATGTTTCTGCCCTGGTCAGAAGAAGCCCTGCCGCCAGTAGTGGACCAGATAATAAATTGCCTTGCCGAACTCGGGATTATTCAGGTGAGCACTACCATCAGCGCGCCTGCTCCGGAAAGTTTCTCCTACAACTGCCTGACACAGATCGCCAACATAACTTCCGCAACAATCGAAAGATTCTATATCGTCCTCAGCCTCTTACAGAATCAACCTGACCTTAGTCAGCGGGAACTGGAGTCGGCGTCTGCTGCTATCGCGGCTCAACTCTCAGTGCTTTATGGTATTAACTCACCTGACTTTTTTGAAAAGTCTCTCTTTTCTAGTTTTGTCGGCACATTAAAGAACAGCCCATCGTCATTACAAAACGCTGCCGAATTGCTTGAGCCGGCTATCGCCATCACCATGAATCCAGACATCAGGCACAACATTCTTCAAGCTGTCAGTCGCAATTCCACTAACTGACCTGAAAACTACTGTAGGTATATCTCGAACTTTGCGTTCCGGGATTCCAGAATCTGGTCAGGTCGCCTGGGCGGAGACCATTCGCTATCCCGTGGCGGTCTCTTCAACACCGTCTTACTGACCCCGCTTTCTAATACACTTTCCAACAGCTTCAGGCAGTCTCGGTCCGGACCAAGAAATTTCTGCAGCAACTGCATTCCGCCCTTTACCAGGGCCGTGCCGTTTTTGACCGGAAACATGGGATCGAGATAAATCAGATCAGGAAGGGGACTGTTCTCAATCATTGACGCCGCTTCTGTGCAAATCAGGCGCATACGACCAGCCGCACTCGTCAACGAGGGATAGGTGCGGGCTCGCGCTATGGCATCATCAAGCAGGCTGGCGATAACCCTGGACCTTTCAACTAACACCACTTCACAACCCAGGTATGCCAGGATCAGGGCATCAGTACCTAATCCCGCCGTACAATCGATGACTTTCAGACCCTGTCGAGGCTTAACTGCCTGAACAAGCAGTTCTGAACGACGACCCGCCTGCCGCAGGCGTCGTTCAAGTCGGCTGAATTCAATCGTTAGCGGCTTTTGACGGGAATAGGTGTCCTGCAGCGCCAGTCCGTCAGGACCATTCAACAACTTGTATCGACTCATGGATTGGCTACCTGCTCACGCAGATAGACAGGAGATGCATCCAGTGCGGATACAGAATATCCCGCCTCCAGTCGATGTTTACCAAGAGCAAGCAGATGATCAACCCGCGGCAGGGTATCGGTACTGA
Organism: Candidatus Allofontibacter communis; assembly: GCA_964220205.1. Lineage (GTDB taxonomy): Bacteria > Pseudomonadota > Gammaproteobacteria > Pseudomonadales > Azotimanducaceae > UBA9659. The sequence goes on from CAXPUI010000334.1 coordinate 8,502, forward strand.
CTGAGGAAAACTGCACCCCAAGCGATGTTGCAATTTTCTCCTGTAAAATGGGTATATCGGTAATGAGCTGCCAGTCACCTGTGGACACCGCCTCCAGCTCAGATACATCCCTGACACCTTCAAGCGCGCTCGCTACTGCAAAACCGTTTTCTAACTGGTAGCAGCCGTAATAAACCTCTTCCAGTCTCGCGGACAGCGCAACGAACACCGGCCCGTCATGACTTTTACTCGCCTGAGCAAGCACCGCCATCGAGGAGACGGGTACAACTGCCAGTCCAGCTCCATAAGCTAGACCCTGGACAACGCCTACAGCAATCCGTAAACCAGTAAATGAACCTGGTCCCTGCCCGAAGACAATCGCGTCGATATCCCCAAGCGCCAGCTTGGCATTCGCCAGCAGATCTGCAATCGCGGGAAGAATCTCTCGGCTATGAGTTCTGACATCTCGCACTGTACGGTCGATGACAGTATCGCCTTGAAGTAAACCCAGAACCGTCGAGGTACTCGAGGTATCAATACCCAAAAGATTCAATATAAACTCCTGACGAAATCGCCATTATAGTGCCCGCAACCAATCAGTTGCATCTTCAGCGGATTCAAGCCACTTCATTTCGGGCAGGTTCCCAATAACAAAGCGCCTGTAACCTCTCTTACCTAGTCGAGAGTCACCCAGTACAAACAAACCCCGATCTGACTCCTGACGAATTAACCTGCCGAACCCCTGTTTAAGCGCCAGCACGGTTCTCGGTAGAGCCAGCTCAGCGAAGCTATCGCCACCGTTTTCCTCTATCTGGGCTGCTTCCGCGGCATAGACCGGGTCCGCAGGGTTCGGGAAAGGTAACTTATCGATAATCAGGCAACGGACGTCTGCTCCCTTGAAATCAACACCTTCCCAGAAACTTTGAGTAGCCAGCAGAACAGCACCAGGTGTCTCAACAAAGGTCTGAGATAAACGAGAACGCGACATTGACCCTTGCACGAGAATCGGTTTTCTCGTGTCTACAAGCATCAGGGCCGCCTGACGCATCGCTCTGTAACTCGTAAAAAGAAAGAAAGTCCGACCGTCATTGCAATTGATCAATGGTTTAACAGCATTAACCAACGCTTGTGTATGCTCCTCTCCTCCGGGA
>CAXPUI010000335.1:0-2629 GCA_964220205.1 Candidatus Allofontibacter communis
GATGCACTCACCCTTATCTCTTTGGCCAACGCATCCCCAGCGTCCTTCGTTACCTCTTTCTGTAAATACAGGCTGACCCTGGGCTTGCCTCCCCAGTCCGTACTGACATCGGCGATGTTGTTTAGCATGACGTAAAGGATGCCGGGTAAAGCGAGAGCAATACCTATCACCAGCCAGGTCATCAGGCTGGATAGAGGATTCTCAAGCATGTTCAAAATAGTTTCGGTAAATACCCGTCGATGGTGTGCCAGCCAGGATCTCAACCGGTCCCCGTAGCCAGTTACTAACGCTGTTGCACCTACCGCCTTCACAAGCGGCCACCACTGACCAGGCGGCCTCCGCTGAGAACGAGCTCCCTTCGTCCCATCTCTCGAACCAGATCAAGATCATGGGTTGCTATAAGCACACAAACCCCTACCTGGTTAAATTGATCGAAAAGGTCCATGACTTCCCGGCTCAACTCCGGATCCAAGTTGCCGGTCGGTTCATCAGCAAGCAAGACCGGCGGCTTGTTGACCACCGCTCGCGCAATGCCCACGCGTTGCTGCTCTCCGCCGGAAAGCGCAACCGGGAATTTTTTTTCTTTATCGGCAAGTCCAACCTTGCCAAGAGCGGCCCGGACTCGCCTCCCCACTTCACGGGGCGAATATCCGGCAATCGTTAATGGCAGCGCGACATTGTCATACACGGTCCGATCAAACAGCAACTGATGGTTCTGAAATACGACACCCACACCTCGACGCACTATAGGTATCTGGCGACGCGACGTCCGGTTGAGATTGGTGCCGTTAACAAATACTTGCCCCTGACTGGCTCGTTCTAGCAAGATAATAAGCTTCATCAGAGTACTCTTGCCGGCGCCGGAATGGCCTGTCAGGAATGCCATTTCACCCGCGCCCAGTTCAAAACTGACACGGGAAAGGGCGTCAACGCTGCCAGGATATCGTTTGCTGACAGCGTCAAAACGTATCATTTCTGAAACAGCGCCTTGACGAATTCATCGGCAGAGAAAGGTCGCAAGTCTTCAATCTGCTCCCCGACACCGACAAAGCGGATCGGTAAAGCCAACTCACGGGCAATAGGAAATATAACACCACCCTTTGCGGTGCCATCGAGTTTGGTCAATGCAAGACCCGTTACGTTTACCGCAGCAAGAAAATCCTTGGCCTGAGAAATGGCATTCTGTCCCGTGGTCGCATCCAATACCAATATGATCTCATGTGGGGCGGCTTGATCAAGCTTGCCGAGAACCCGAGTGATCTTACTCAGCTCATCCATGAGATTCTTTTTGTTCTGCAGTCTTCCCGCTGTATCGGCAATCAGGACATCAATCTTCCTGGCCTGAGCGGCAGCCAGTGCATCAAAGATTACCGAGGCGCTGTCAGCCCCGGTTCCCTGGGCCACTACGGGTACATCGTTGCGTTCACCCCAGACCTGGAGCTGCTCAACCGCTGCTGCCCGGAAAGTATCGCCTGCCGCCAGCATTACAGCATGTCCTTGGGCTTCTATCAGTTTAGCGAGTTTCCCGATCGTGGTCGTTTTTCCTGCCCCGTTAACACCAACCATAAGAACAACGAACGGTCTGTCTTCCCCCACCGTAAGCGGTTGCTCAACTGGTCTCAATATACTGACCAGATGATTCTGGAGTTGCTGGAATACCGCATCGATGTCAGCGAGCTCCTTGCGACTGATTTTCTGGGTAAGTTCTTCAAGTATCTCCTGGGTTACCCCGACGCCGACATCCGCGGATAACAATATCCCTTCAATTTCTTCCAGCAATTCCTCATCGAGAACCTTGGCCCCGAGGAAAACTGTTTGCAGGCCTTCAGAAAGTCTGGAGCGTGTTTTACCCAAACCCTTCTTAAGCCGCGAAAGAAAACCGTCCTTGTCTTCTCTGTTTTCATCTGCAACATTGACCGACATCTATTAACTTCTCTTCGTTGAATCAATAAGAGATCGCTGAGGAACCGCCTGGGTACTATGAAACATCAACGCTCAATACGAATTATCGGCGGAAAGTGGCGTGGTCGCAAAGTCAGTTTCATCAATCGACATGAAATTCGCCCTACCGGCGATCGGATCCGAGAAACCCTGTTCAACTGGTTAGTCTCGGAGATCAATAGCGCCACCTGTCTTGATTTGTTTGCTGGCAGCGGCAGTCTGGGAATCGAGGCTTTGTCGAGAGGCGCGGCCACAGTTACGTTTGTCGAAGATCAACGCGACATCGCTACTAACCTCGAGCAGAACCTCATCCGATTGGCTGCCGACAATTTTGCTATACGGAATACCGATGCAGTTAACTATCTGAACGAGACGGACCTTTCGTTTGACCTGATTTTTCTTGATCCACCCTTCGACCAGGGTTACCTGAAGCAAGCCATCGACATCATCGCCCGACGCCGGTTAAGTCGCGGCTACATCTATGTTGAGTCTGAATCCGACGCCGTCTTTACGGCTCTGCCGGATAACTGCGACATATACCGGCATAAAAGTGCGGGTCGTGTTACTTACGGGCTGATCACAATACCTTGATATTCCCGCGAGCCCATCGGTATGATGGCGGCTTTTCGTCTCCGCAAGCCCGACAACCATGATTAAAGTCCTTTACCCCGGTACCTTCAATCCAATA
>CAXPUI010000336.1:0-3383 GCA_964220205.1 Candidatus Allofontibacter communis
TCGAAGCGACGGAAATGGTTTATGTCGGCGATGATCGGATCAAAGACATTGATGCCGCGAACGCCGTTGGCCTCAAGACCATCTGGCTGCGTAACGAACGCCGTTCCCACGCTGCGGAATCCGAGCCTGATGCTGTCATCGAAGACATCAGTGAATTACCGAAAACTGTCAGGCTAATTGAAAATCGCGAATAAACCGCTTAACCGCCTGGGGATCCGCGGGCAGAATTGACTTTCGCGTCTCAGCATGACGGACCGCTTCCAGGCTCTTGTGCGTAACCGCTATGGCTGGCAGGGCTTTTACCATTACCTGATCGAACTTGGCGGGATGAGCAGTGCCCATGCAGACGAGGGGAAGTTTGTCAGAGCAGCAGTTCCTGCCTACTGCGACACCAACCGCGGTGTGTGGATCAAGCAAATAGCCGGTTTCGGCATGAACCTGAGCAATTGTCGAGAGTGTCGTCTCATCATCAATACTGCCAGATACAAATGCTGCGTCGACATTAAGAGTATTGAGTTTAGTTACGGCTTTACCCGTTCCGACGAACGAGTCCATGAACTTTCTCACCCTTTCAGTATTCTCTTCAAACTCAAAATACAGGTAACGCTCAAAATTACTGGCGACCTGTATGTCCATTGCCGGACTATGGCTGAAGTGAACTCCACCCCGTTGGTATACCCCGGTAGAAAAAAATCGATGCAGGATATCATTCTGGTTGGTCGCCAGGATCAGTCGATTGATCGGCAATCCCATACGCCGGGCAATGTAACCTGCAAAGATATTACCGAAGTTACCTGTTGGCACCGCGACATCAAAACTCTCCGGAGCACCAAGTTGAGCATAGGCCGAGAAATAGTAGGGTACCTGCGCAAGAACTCTCGCCCAGTTTACTGAATTGACTGCACCAAGCTCATACTCATGTTTAAAGGACAGATCACCGAATATGGCTTTCAAAATAGACTGGCAGTCATCAAAGCTCCCTTCGACAGCGATATTCTGAACATTATCATCGAGTACGCTGGTCATCTGCCGTTCCTGAAGCTCACTGGTTTTGCCTTCAGGAAACATAATGAAGATGTTGATGTTTCGCTTGCCCCGGACACCCGCTATCGCAGCGCTACCGGTATCGCCGCTGGTTGCTCCGAGTATATTCAGCGCGCCTCCACGGGCCTCGAGGATGTACTCGAACACGTTTCCCAGAAACTGCAGAGCAACATCCTTAAATGCCAGTGTGGGTCCGTGGAACAGCTCCATAACATGAAAGTCGTCCACTTCCCGAAGCGGTGTCACTAGAGGATCATCAAAGGTACTGTAACTTTGGTTGATGATGCGGCGAAGTTCATTGCGGGGAATATCATTGATGAATAGGCTCATGATCTCCAGAGCCAGTGCCTGATAATCAAGCCCGATGAGCCTCGTCAGCTCCCTGCTAACATCCGGTATGGCTTCAGGGACAAGAAGCCCGCCATCAGACGCCAGCCCCATCATGACGGTGTCGCAAAATGACAATTCACTGACACCACCACGGGTGCTGACGTACTTCATGGGTGTTTACCAGTCCAGAACCCTAGTGGGTTCCCCGCTATTTTTGTTGACAGTATCGCCAGCAGAAACGTTTATACAGCTTCCGCTCCGGTTTCGCGGGTTCGGATACGAACAACATCGTCCAGGGAACTGACGAAAATTTTACCGTCACCAACCTTGCCAGTATTCGCAGCGGTAGAGATTGCTTCAATAACACCATCAAGACTCTCGTCCGTTATTGCTACTTCAATCTTTACCTTGGGCAGAAAGTCAACAACATACTCGGCACCCCGATAGAGTTCGGTATGACCTTTCTGCCGACCAAACCCTTTGACTTCCGTGACTGTCATTCCCTGGACGGATATCTCAGACAATGCTTCACGAACATCGTCCAGCTTGAACGGTTTAATGATTGCAGAGACCAGTTTCATATAGTTTCTCCTTGCACTGCATTGCCGCAAAAAGGCAATGTAACGAATTCTGCGGCCCGAAGATAGACCACAATGGTATCCCTTTACAGCAGGCACTGTGCCACATTTGATAAGTTCATATAAAACAATAACTTAACGACAATCCTATCCGTCTATTTCTTACCGCCGCACTCAGTTGGTGCATCGGGCAACAATAGGTGTAAGCCATTTGCACCAGCAGCGTGCAGCCATCCGAGCACGCACCGCCGGGTTGATCAACCGCTGCAGGTAAACGCAGTGTCGCGCACAATAGCTTCATGAGCGTAGCCGTCACCTATTCCAGTGCACAAGTCGTTATCAGTGCGCCACTGATTACCGTAGAGGTCGATGTTTCACCCGGCTTACCCCAGGTACTGATCGTCGGATTACCGGAAACTGCTGTCAGGGAGAGTAAAGACCTGGTCAGGGCGGCCATAAGCAGCAGCGGCCTGTCATTTCCCGACAAGAGAGTTACCGTGAATCTTGCGCCTGCAGACTTACCCAAATCCAGCGGACGCTACGATCTGGCGATTGCTCTGGCAATCCTGGCGGCCAATCGGGATATTCCAGCTGATGCCTTATACCGACACGAGTTTCTCGGAGAACTCTCACTCACCGGGCAGCTAAGAGAAGTCAGGGGGGTACTGCCAGCTGCGCTTCGTGAGACCCAGCCACAACGACCGTTGATTGTTCCCGAGGGCAATCAGGAGGAAGCCGGTCTTGCCGACTTACGCGAAGTGAGGCTGGGCCAATCGCTTTCGCAAGTGGTGCAATACCTGAATTCGGGCGAGCCCTTGCCTCAGGCCACGCCAGCATACGGGTCAGTCACAGCCCCACAAGCAATCGGGCTGGCGGATGTAAAGGGACAGCAGGCTGCCAAACGGGCTCTCATCATCGCAGCAGCAGGACAGCATAACCTGCTGATGATCGGTCCGCCGGGAACGGGCAAAACAATGCTCAGCACTCGCCTGCCTCTCCTGCTGCCCAGGATGTCCCGGGAGGAAGCACTGGAGTCAACTGCCATCGCGTCGGTGTCACAGCAGCCATTTGACGCGAGGAAGTGGCGCGAGAGGCCATTTCGGACGCCTCATCATACCTGCAGTGCCGCCGCTATGGTGGGTGGCAACAATCCCCCACGCCCAGGTGAAGTTTCCCTCGCACATCATGGCGTGCTTTTTCTTGACGAGTTACCGGAATATTCCCGAAACGTCCTCGAAGTACTCCGGGAACCCCTGGAATCCCAGGAAATCTGGATCAGCAGAGCCGGCCACCAGGTCCGTTATCCGGCAAACTTCCAACTGCTCGCCGCAATGAATCCCTGCCCCTGTGGTTTCTATGGCGACGCAAGTCGTGAGTGCAAATGTACAGCAGACAGAATTAGCCGCTACAGGGCCGGGCTCTCCGGTCCGC
>CAXPUI010000337.1:0-3095 GCA_964220205.1 Candidatus Allofontibacter communis
GGGGCAGTTGTACGATTGGAGGCAATATATCGACCAATGCAGGCGGGAATCGTGTTATCCGTTACGGGATGACCCGGGATATGGTCCTTGGGATCGAGGCAGTCCTGGCCGACGGAACCATTGTCTCCTCGATGAATCAGATGATAAAGAATAATGCGGGCTATGATCTAAAGCAGCTTTTCATCGGTTCTGAAGGCAGCCTCGGGATCGTAACCCGGGCTGTGTTGCGTCTTCGCGAAGCTCCTCGGGAGAGGGCGACGTTAATGGTGGCGGTCGATGAATTTCAAAAATTGCCTTCGCTCCTGAAGCATCTCGATTCCGAGTTGGGCGGGACCTTATCTGCTTTTGAACTGATGTGGAACAACTACTACAGGCTGGTAACGACCGAGCCCGCGCAGAACAAGGCGCCCATGTCGCAGGATTACCCATTCTATGTGCTCGTAGAGGCGATTGGTTGTGATCCGGAACGCATGGAGAACATCCTGTCGGAAGCCTGGGAGAAGGAATTTGTCGTTGATGCTGTCATTGCCCAGTCGGAGGCACAACGGATGGAATTGTGGGCGATACGGGATGATGTCGGTCAGCTCAATCGATTCAAACCCAATTTCACATTTGATGTCAGTTTGCGAGTCTCGCATATGATTGATTATGTCAATGAGGTGAATCAGCGGTTGGAAGAGCGTTTCCCCGGTATGGTGAACTACATTATTGGTCACATGGGAGACGGTAACCTGCATTTCCTGATCTGTCCGGGTGAAGGTGACAACAGTCTCAGACATGATGTCGAAGCCTGTGTTTATGAACCTCTGGCGCAGGTATCAGGCTCGGTCTCTGCTGAGCACGGGGTTGGACTGGAGAAGAAGCCCTGGTTGGACATCTCCCGGTCTGCTGAAGAAATAGACCTGATGAGGCGCATGAAGCTTGCCCTGGATCCAAAAGGTATTCTGAATCCGGGCAAGATATTCGATCTGGCGTCCTGATCGGTGTCAGGAGTTTAGACTAAACGTAGGTTGATCCCTTCATACCGCTGTCGATGTCCTGACGCATCACCACATTAACGAGAGCGGGCTTGCCGGAGGCGAAGGCACGTTCCAGAGCGGGACCAATTTCCTCGGGTCGTTCGCAATACTCGCCGTGGCCCCCCATGGCTTCAACAATCTTGTCGTAGCGGGTGTAACTCAGCTTGGTGGCAACCAGGCGATTGGCGCCATAAACCGCTGCCTGTGGCCTCGCCATCTGTCCCCATGCAGCGTCTACCCCGACGATGCCGACAATGGGCAGATTGAATCTTACCGCGGTGTCATACTCAAAACCGTTCAGGCCGAAGCTGCCGTCACCGTATATGATCAGCACTCGCTTTTCCGGTTTAGAGAGCTGGGCTGCGAGGGCGAAAGGCATGCCGACACCAAGCGTGTCGAGTGGGCCAGGATCCATCCAGCAATTTTCAGCAGGTACGGGCAGCACCTTGGAGGCCTGGGCAACGATATCGCCACCGTCGCCGATCAGAATCACATCCCGGTCTGATACGAAGTCCCGGATTTCCCGGCATAGCCTGAGAGGATCTATGGGGACCTCATCAGAATCCAATTGTGATGTAAAAGCTGCTTCCAGTTCGTCTTCCCTGGTTCTCAGTTCATCTCGCCAAGCAGAGAAGTCGACAGGGTCTGCATCGAGCGATGCCGACATCGCATCGAAGCTCTGGGCCAGGTTGCCCACCACGTAGGCATCTGCAGATCGGTTGGTGCCGATCAGCTCATTTTCAATGTCCAGCTGGATTATCTTGGCATCTGCAGGAATGGATCGCCCGAATCCGAGCCGGAAATCCAGCAAGACACCAGCGCAGATAAACACATCACATTGCTGCATAGCCTCCTTTCGTACTCGGTTGAGGAGTTCAGGTGTTCCCGGTTGCACCATGCCTCGCCCCATGCCATTGACAAAAGTCGGTATACCCGTTTTTTCGATAAAGCCCTGGATCTGGCTGGCGGCGTTTGACCACTTGACGCTTGTACCGGCCAGCATGACTGGTTGCTCCGCGGCTCGAAGTATTGCCAGCGCTTCTTCGATGCTGGTCTGGGCAGGTGTCAGTTCAGGAGCCACCGGTCGCATGGTGGGGAAGCGTACGTGGTCTGTATCGACTTCACCGCTGAGAATGTCCATGGGGATCTCAAGGAACGCGGGGCCGGGGTTCCCAGAGACTGCATGCCGGATGCCAAGCTCGATGTAGTCAGGAATTCTGGCTGTGTCATAGCAGGCATCTGCCCACTTGGTGATGGGCTTCATCAGCCCAACATGATCCATTTCCTGTAGAGAGCCGCGCCTGAGATTATTGAAAGGCCCCTGTCCGCCAATAACCAGTATTGGGCTGTTGGCTCGCCAGGCGTTGGCGACACCGGTCACACCGTCGGTAACCCCTGGTCCGGCGGTCAATACCGCGCAGCCTATCTTGCCTGGATTCAGTCGGCTCCACGCGTCAGCCGCATGTACCGCTGCTTGTTCGTGCCTGACGTCAATGACCTGGATACCTTCGTCCAGGCAACCATCGTAAATGGCCATCACGTGACCGCCACTTAATGTAAAGATGCACTCAACGCCGGCTTCTTTAAGGGCGCGTGCTGCGAGTTTGCCACCATGCATTTTCATGACCATTAGCCTCGGATGTTTTTGAAAGTACCTTTCTGCCCGAATTCAGCGAGATTTACAATAGTGCATCATGGGTTGAGGGTCCTTCGCGCCGTAGTCCTTTCAGCAGATGTCCTGATGGAATTCTAGGGATACCACTGCGGCGCGGCGGCAAGCGAATCGAGGCATAGTTCGATCGATCGAGCGGTTGCTTCGGGGGTGGCCCAATCCTGGTACAGCAGCAGAAACTGACCAAATCCGCCTGTTGCATCTGTCAGGCGTGACACCTGAGCTATGGCATCTTCCTGGGTCCCTATAATGGCAAAACCCCGGCTGATGAGAGCTTCCGCTGCATCCGAGAACCCAGGCAACAGGGTTGCTAAGCCTGGCTGTCTTGCCAGCCACCGCGTCAGAGTCTCAGCGACCTCTGATCTTGCTGCTTCATGCGTCTCTGCCAGGTGCATTGGCACAAC
>CAXPUI010000338.1:0-4612 GCA_964220205.1 Candidatus Allofontibacter communis
CTTGAGGATTTGCTGGTGACCAAACGCGCAAGCCACTGATGGACCGAAAACCACGGGTTCTGCAGATCTGTCATGACTTCAAGGGCCCCTTTGGTTTGGTGGCCAGGCAATTTGCGACATGTTTTGCTGACTGTGATATCCGGACGATTTTTCTGCGAGGGGCGGAATCCGCAGAGATAGCGGCGGACATCCCCGGTGATGTCAGCTTCCTGGCGCTTGGGCCTGGTAGCCTCCGTGGGTTGAAACTTGGCGTGGCAGCCCAGGTCACCTCTCTCATTGGCGATCAGGTACCGGATATCGTCATCGCTCACCGCTACAAGCCATTTTTTGTCGCTCTGCAGCTTCGGGCACGAATGAACATTCCCCTGATTTTAGGGGTGGCGCATGAATTTGGCTTCCTGCGGCGTCCAGGCAGAGCGATCCTGACGAGATTCTGGCCCGGTGAGGTTCGCCTCCTCGGTGTCTCTGAACCTGTTTGCCAGGAAATCTGCAGACGGGTGCCCAGGCTTTCCAGTCGTGTTCATCACATCTCGCATGCGACGGAAGTCTTACCGATACTGGAATCTACCGATGCCCGTCAGCGGCTGGGTATACCTCTAGGCAACTATTGTTTCGGAGTGATCGGCCGGTTGGTTCACAAGAAAAATCATGAGTTGCTGATTCGGGCTTTTGCGGAACTTGACGGCGATCCCGTCCTGGCGATTGTGGGTGATGGTGTTTTACGAGATGAGTTAACGCAGCTTGCGATTCATTTACGGTTGGGTGAGCGTGTGATTTTCTGTGGCCATCAGGATAAGGCCAGCTCCCTGATGAAAGCTTTTGATACCTTCGTTCTGCCCTCTGGCCCGGAGGAGGCCTTCGGAATGGTATTGTTGGAAGCCATGGCCGCTCAGGTCCCGATATTGTCGACCGATGCGCCTGGTCCCAAGAGCGTGCTGGGTGAGGCCGGTATCACGTTTCGTTCGGGGGACAGGGAACATCTGACAGAGCAACTGAGAGCGATTCGTGATTTGACGACACGCGAGAGAACAGAGTTGACAGCTGAGGGGACTCGGCGCCTGCAGGAAGAGTTTTCCCAGGAAGCAATGTCGCAGCAGCTCAGGAATATCGCAGAAGTGGCCCGACTTGCGCCAGGGGGAGTTGAGGCAGATGTCTGAACAAACGTCGATTAACTGGCAGCAGCTGTATCGCCATCGACGAGCAATCGCTCAGCGTTTCGGAGCAATCTGGGACATACCTGTCAGGAAACGATACCACCAGGTCCTGTCCAATCTGGGTGAAGCGGGAATCAGCCTGTTGGAAATCGGTGCAGGAAATCGTGGCTTGGCCCAGAGGATGGGGAACTACTGGAGCCACTTTGATTATCGTTCCTGTGATATCGATGACACCTACGAGCATGACTTTGGTCACATCAGCAAGATCGAAGGCCGTTATGACGTTATTTGCGCCTTTGAGGTCATCGAGCATATGCCCCTTCAGGAGGCAGCTGACATGCTGGTAAAGGTGCGTCAGCATCTGAAGCCTGGAGGTCGACTGGTACTGACGACCCCGAACACGTTTTATCCCCCCGCATTCCTCAGAGATGCAACCCATATAACCCCGTTTTGTTTTGATGAACTCGCTGGACTGGTGAATCTGGCGGGCTTCAGAGTCCAGTCGATCTATCGCCTTTATCATGATGCGCTGTTCAAGAAATTTATCCGGCGGATAGTGATGTACCCCCTTTTTCGATTGCTGGGCATTGATTACGCTAAGCAGATTCTGGTTGTTGCCGAAAATCCCGGATGAGATGTGTCGTTGTTGCTAAATCGTTAGATAGCCCTGCAACCCGTTATCGGGTCGCGCCGATTGTCGATCGGTTGCGCGGTCGCGGCGATGACGTAACAGTCATCTATGATCCTGGCATCCTGGGACAGCTTCGTATGATTTTCCTGGCGTCGCAGAGCGATCTTATCCTCATCCAGCGGAAGCTGCTGAGTGTCAGCATCGTCAAGTTGCTGGCCAGAGTTAACACCCCTATTGTTTTTGATCATGATGACGCCATTTTCCTCAAATCCTCTGGCCTTCATTCTTCGACTCGGAGTAGCCGATATAAAGCTATTATCAAGATGTCGAGACTGGTGATGGCCGGCAATGAATACCTGCGACAAGCAGCCGCACTAGCGGGGGCCAATGCCGTGACAGTGCCGACGTCTATTGACGTCGAACGTTACGGGACGTTCGACAAAGCGAAGTCCCTGACCTTGGTCTGGATAGGCAGCAAGTCGACTTCTCGTTATCTGGAACAACACCGGCAAGTGCTCTCAGCGATCGCGCATCGTGTACCCTCCGTGAGGCTGAAGGTAATCGGTGACTTCCAGTTCAACGTCGATGGCATGGCGGTGGAATGCGTCGACTGGAATGAGTCGCTGGAAAGCCAGGAACTCGCAAGCGCTCACATCGGGATAGCGCCGATGTTGGATGACCGGTGGGCCCGGGGCAAATGTGCACTCAAGGTCATCCAGTACATGGCCGCCGGTCTACCGGTCGTCAGTTCGGATGTCGGAGCCAATTCAGATGTGGTGATCGATGGTAAGACGGGTTTTCTGGTCAATAGTCCCGATAGCTGGTGTGACGCTGTCGAAAAACTGGTCGCATCTGAGGAACTGCGAACGTCCATGGGCGCAGCGGGCAGAAGAAAGGTGGAAGAAGATCACAGTGAAGAATTGGTTGCCACCAGGGCCATTCATCTACTGGACATTGCCATAACCGGGAAGCTCAATACAGCCCAGGGTCACCCGTCGGTCGGGTCTTGAATCGCCGGTGTAACCACCCGTACTGTTCGGGCGCCTGGCTGACAGCAGACTCGACGATATGGTTAATGGTCTGGGCATCCACCACATCATCACCAGTCGGGTAGGCGGCAGCTAGTCGTTGCAGCTTAATCTGGTAGCGTCCCGTGGTTAGGTCTCTATAGTGTGTGAAGATGACAGCGGGTGACCTGGTTATTCTGATTATCCTGGCTGTTGCGGTAATGCTGGCTGATGGCACGTCAAAAAAATCTGCGAAAACTGAATGTTTGCGGCCGTAGTCCTGATCCGGGCCGTACCAGACGATACCGCCCTGCCTCAGGCGTCTGATGACGCGCCGAATATCATTCCGTTCGATAGCGGAGTTGAAATTGCGTTCCCGGCCCAGCGCCATAACCGCCTCGAACAAAGAATTCTTGTTTTTTCGATACATCACATCGAATGGCAGATGTTGCGCAAGTGCCGCACCACAAAAATCTAGGCTGGAAAGATGCATGCCCAACAGAAGAACCCCGCGGCCCTCTGATCTGGCCGCATGTAGGGTTTCCAGGCCATCAATATCGACAATATCCATAAACGTAGCAGCATCGCCAAACCACGCCAGCCCGGTTTCGAAGATCGAGATACCGCTGGATTTAAAGTTATCCCTGACCAGTTGTTGCCTTTCGGTCTCCGACAGCTGAGGAAAGCACAGAGCGACATTACGGGAAACGATGTGGCGCCGTTTCTTTGCCAGGCGGTATCCCAGTCTCCCAAGCAGGTCGCCGCAATACCATCGGACCGGCAGGGGCATGAGGCAGACCAGGCGGACAATGCCAACCCCGAGCCAGGTAGGCCAGTATCTGGGATGCAGGTGCGTAGAGCTGATTAACCGGGAGTGGTTCACGGCACGCACATTAACGGGTTTACAACGACCGGGGAAGTAGATTGAATGTGGTAGAATCCGGTCAGCGAAAATTCCTATGCCGATGAATATCCCAAGATTTGATAACGCCTGTATTTTGACCATCGGTGATGCGATGCTGGACAGATACTGGCATGGCGAAACCAGCAGGGTCTCTGCGGAAGCCCCCATCCCCATCGTCGACGTTGCGGGCATTGAGGATCGGCCCGGTGGCGCCGCTAATGTCGCCCTCAACGTCGCAACACTTGGATCAAGATCCTTCCTCATTGCAGCGGTTGGTCGGGATGAAATGGGCAGGGTCCTGAGAGGTAAGCTTGAAGCCTCGGGTATTACCTGTGATTTCCTGGAATTTGATGGCTGGCCGACGATTACCAAGGTCCGACTGGTCAGCCGGAACCAGCAAATGTTGCGGGCCGATTTTGAACAGAGACTTGACGGGCATGCTGGGGATACAGGCGCAGAGATCATTGCGCGGATGAATAACCTCGGTAGCTGCGATGGCGTCATCCTCTCTGATTATGACAAAGGCCTTTTTGTTGATCCGACAGCTGTCATTGACGCTGCTCGGGCACGGTCGCTCCCGGTGTTTGTTGACCCGAAATTCAAGTCATTTGATGCCTATGCCGGCGCAACGGTTATAAAGCCGAATGAGCTAGAACTGCAGCATGCAGTTGGGGTGTGGCACAGCGATGCCGAGATGGTCACGAAGTCGCGTGACCTGATGTCCCGCATAGGCTGCGACGCTCTATTGGTGACTCGAGCTGCTGAGGGCATGACGCTTATTCCGAGGAACGGTGAGGAAAGTCACTATCCGGCGAGAACGCGCGAGGTCTATGACACATCAGGTGCTGGTGATACCGTCATCGCGACATTGGCAGCTGGACTGGGTTCGGGTACTACGATGGTGGATGCCGTAGCG
>CAXPUI010000339.1:0-6469 GCA_964220205.1 Candidatus Allofontibacter communis
GGGATTAAGGTTTTCTTGGGCATGGGGATTTCAATTGGGTTAGATTAAACCGAGCAGCGATTATATAGACTGGCCAAATCGCCAGCCAGAAACGGACGCTAATAAGGGTTATTAGCAGGGCTAATGATTCCTCGGCCGCAGAAATTTACGTTTGAGGAAATGCCCCTGACTTCGCCAGCATTTCGGGCAGAGCCATGGGCGGTGGTGGTTCCGGTAGACCGCTGCGCGGCCAGGCAACTGGTGTGACGGGTGAAGCGATAAGCGCACCTGGTTCAATGCCGGCGCGATCGACGGCGTGATGGCTTCCTTCCTGGCTCCGCGTGGTGCCGTCTCTGAAGTAAATCATGGTATGTACTTCCCGCGTCTGCCCGGACTTATTGGGCATTGCCCCGTGGGTCGTCAGTCCATGATGGAAAGCAACGGAACCGCGGGGCACTTCGACGTACTCAAGTTCTCCGGTGAGAATAGACTCGGCCTGCGCCTCGGGGGAATGGTTTCCACGGCGAAAAATATCGACAAATATCCGCTTGCCAGAGCTATGTGATCCTCGCAGGTAGCCCATGCAGCCGTTTTCCAAGGAAGCGCCAGTGACAGGAATCCAGGCGGTTAGTGCGTGCGGTTCTGCCATTGCCCAGTAGGGTAAATCCTGGTGGGGGTCTGTTTGCCGGCCACCCGGTTCCTTGAAGAGCGCCTGGTCGTGCCAGAGACGTACCGCATCAGCGCCGATGAGCTCGGCCGCAGCCTGGGCAACCTTGGGGTGAAAGGTTAATGGCCGCAATGCCGGGAAGTCCTCCCAGAGATTCATACATTGCAGAAAAGACTGCTCGTATAGACTTTTCGCGCTGAGCGCGCGTGTGTCATAGCGTTTGCGCCGGGCGACTGCTGCACGCAGCAGGGGTTGATAGTGATCGAGTTCCTGCCTCGTGAGCAGGTCCGGGACGACCACAAAACCGTCGCGTTGAAAGCTGGTGAGCTGGTTATCTTGCAGGAGTGTCATGGTTACTCTGTTCAGGGCTTGGCCAACGGAACCGGGATAATCATGACAGATGACAGCGACAAAGGCACAGCATACTGCCTGGAAGAACTGTTGGGCTACACCGGGCCAGTCTGGCTATTCAAGTGCGCCTGAAATAAGCAGCTCACCTACTTTTTCGCTGTCATAACCGAGAACGTCCTCCAGGACAAACATCATATCGCGATTGAAGGTGGGAGCGGACTGATCCATGGTTGGCGTTGACCGCGACATCTTTATCCGGCTGCCCTCGATGATGGTATGTCCGCCCTCGTGGTGGGGAACTTCAACAAAATGGCCACGATGCAAGAGCTGCGGATCAGTGACGAGTTCCGGGCTGTTCTGCACAAGCGCCGCGGGAATGGATCTGTCCTGCAGGGCAGCTTCCAGCTGACGACCGTCCTGGTCGCTGGTGAAGCGAGCAATCATGATGTCCAGATCGTTCTGGCAATCGAGACGCTGGCCTGCCGTCAGGGACCGATCCAGTGCCGGGATTAAATCGCAAAGACCGGACCACTGCGCATCGGTTTCACAGGCGATAGTGATGTACTGGTCATCCCCGATGACCGGGTAAGCGTTATGGGGAGCGAAGTTCAGATCATGGTTGCCGATGCCTGTCTGGATCTTGCCGTTAACTGCATAGTCGAGCAGGGCCGGTGCAGTGAAGTGCAGAGCGGCTTCTGCCTGGGCCAGGTCGATGTGCTGCCCTTCACCAGTTCGACGTTTATGATCGAGAGCCGCCAGTATGGCGATGGCATTGTAGCGAGGGGCGATGTAGTCGGTGTAGGCGCCGAAAGGACCCGCGGGTTCCCGGTCGGCCCAGCCGGTGATGGCATAAAACCCGGTGATGGCGGCGGCCAGGTTGCCATAGCCAGCGAACATTGACAGTGGGCCTGTCTGGCCGAACAGGCAGGTGCTGAGCATGATGATCTCCGGATTAATCCCGGTCAGGGAGGGGTAATCCAGGCCGAATGACTTCATGGCCCTTGGTGAGAAGGACTCGGTGACGACATCTGCCCATTGCACGAGATCTCTCGCGACGGAGCGTCCGGCCTCTGTCGTGAGGTTAAGTGTGAGCATCTTTTTGCCGGCATTGGTGGAATGGAAGATCGCAGACTTTTCGGTCGATTCATCCTGATCCATGAACGGTCTTAACGTTCGGGCGACACACAGCTTGGTAGACGACTCCACACGGATGACGGTAGCCCCCCAGTCCGCCAGGATTCTTGTTGCGCCGGGGCCTGCCAGCGCCCACATGAAGTCCAGAATCTTAACGCCGGCCAGAGGTTTGTCCGGTGCAGGCTGTTCTTCGAGTCTTTTGGGAACTTCCAGGTCCTCCAGGCCGGCTAGAATTTCATTGGTGTGCTCCCCGATGGTGGGTGGGCGCTGACGGTTGCTTAAAGGGGACTTTGAAAATTTCGCGAAGGCACCGGGATACAAAGCTTCTGCTGCGTCGCCGGTTCCCTTTGGCTGGGTGAAATAGCCCCTGGCGGAAAACTGTTCACTGGCGACCACATCCTGAACAGTTGACATGGGGGCGAGCAACAGCCGGCGGGTCATCGCCGCTTGAAGCAATTCTGCCTTGGTCTTGGATGCTGTGCAGTCCGCAACGCACTGCTTTACCCGCTCGAATTCTGAAATCGGTTCCTCGCCAGTCGCCAGCAGCAGACCGTATTCAATCCAGTCTTTGTCGCGGGTCTCAATATCGCAAAAGCCCTCGTCGTAAACGTATTCCATCAGTCTTGCGGTGGGAGGACCGAGGGTTGCCCCGAACAGGTGGGTGATTGAGACGTGACCGTCCTTGGCGGGGTAGGTTAACCGAATCCTCAGGTCACCGGCTTTGACCCCGCCGGCAATGCGCTGTGCGGTCAGGTCATTAACCGCTGCTGAGAGAATGTATCCCTGGGTTGCGAATGTCATGGCCTGTTGCACAGAAATATCGATGTGCTGGCCCCGGCCGGACCGGTTGCGTTCGTGCAGGGCAATCAGGGCACCGGTCGCGCCCTCGACGGCTGCATGGTGCCATGCCTGCGGTATGCTGACTCTCAGTGGGGCTCTGTCCTCATCACCGGTCAGACTCATGGGACCCCCGGCTGCTGCCAGCGTGATATCCGAGGCTGCCCACGAAGCCTTTGGGCCATCACTGCCGTAAGGGGTCAGACTGATCATGATCAGTCCAGGGTTGAGAGCTGCGAGCGAATGGTAATCCAGGCCGCGAGCAGCCAGAGATCCGGGTGGTTCGGATTCAATGAGGAAGTCTGCGCGGGCAACGAGTTGCATGAAGCTTTTCCTGTCCGCATCGATATCCAATTCAAGACTGCGCTTGCCACGGGCGTACGCCCACCAGAAGAGTGAGTGTTCCGGGTCGTTGGCATGGTTACGGGCGAAGGGCGCCAGCTGCCGGCCGGCAGCACCGCCGGGTGCTTCTATCTGTATGACATCAGCACCCAGGTCACCCAGGACCTGGGCGCAGAGTACGCCGTTGGCTTGAGTAAGGTCCAGAACAAGATAAGGCGATAGTGGCATGTTTGCCCTCATTTCCGACTTGTCTAAGCCTCATGCTATCAAAACCGGCAGGTAGCGGAACCAATTTTTTCAGGCGTTGATCACGCTCTGAGTGTCATTGATCGCGACAACGCCAGGTAGCTTTTCGTCCTGAGTGACCGGAAATAGAAAAAGCCGCTTCATCCGCTGTTGCTGGCGTACTTGTCGAGGATGCCCGTGAATTTTTCGGCGGCTTCTTCCTGCATGCGGGGCAGGTGGTAGCTGGGGAACAGGTCCTCGCAGGGTTCATAGTCCCGCAGCATTAGTTTTGCCAGGTTTTCTTTATGGGATTCGGAAGAACCGTCCATGATGCCCATGTAAGGTGCCGACATCCACATGTCCCCCAGCGGGGTGTCATTCGACATGCCCAGTGACCCGTGCAGGTGAATGGCACGGTAAACGATGTCGTGCATGACTTTGGCGGCACTGATCTTGATGGCAGCGATTTCTTTCCTGATCTCACGGGTGTAGGAGCCTGTTTCGTCGATCAGCCAGGCTGTGTACAGCACGTGCAGGCGGAACTGCTGCAGTTGGATGTAGGATTCCGCCAGATCGGCCTGGACCATCTGCTTGTCAGCCAGGACCTGACCTTTTGAGCGCCTGCTCAAGGCCCGTTCACAGGCCATATCCAGCGCCTTCTTGCAGACGCCGACGGTACGCATGGCATGGTGAATACGACCGCCGGATAATCGCGTCTGTGATCCGACGAAACCCGCGCCTTCTTTGCCGAGCATCGCGTCCGCTGACAGTCGGGCACCATTGAAGCGGATATAGGCATGGCCGCCGCGACCCTTGTCAGTTTTCAGGTTCTCCGTGACGGGTGTGCCGAAGGTGTGGATGTTTCTGACGAATTCCACGCCGGGGTTGCTGGTTTCAACGATGAACATGGAAGCCCGCTCCAGGGTAGGAGCTTCCGGGTCGGTGATGGCCATGACGATAAGGAAGTCGGCAGCGAGTGCGTTGGAGATGAACCATTTTTCGCCGTTCAGTACCCAGTCGTCACCATCCCGTGTGGCATTGCACTTGAACTCGCCGGGTTCACCTGCGTGTGGTTCGGTCATGGCGTACGCAGAGCGCATCTTGCCCGCCAGTGAGGGTTCCAGGTATTTCTTTTTCTGTTCTTCGGTGCCGTTATGGGCGAGCAGTTCCATGTTGCCGGTATCAGGGGCAGCGCAACCGAAAAGCGTCGGCCCCATGCGGGTTCGCCCGAGGATCTCATTCAGGAGAGACAGCTTCACCTGTCCCAAGCCAGGACCGCCCAGCTCCGGCCCCAGGTGAAATCCCCACAGGCCCTGGTCCTTGACCTGTTGTTGAAGGTCACCAATATAGCGAAAAACGGCTCGCCACTGGTCCCGGGTCAGTTCGTTCCCATCAGCATCCTGTCGAGTCCGCATAAAGGTATCGAGGGGCTCTATCTCCTCACTGACAAAGTTCTCCACCCAGTCAATCTGTTTTTGAAATTCTGCGTCTACACTAAAGTCCATGCTGCTCCCCTTCTGGTTGATTCCTGTGCTTGATTCTTGCGGTTAGTTCTCAATCGTACCATCGTTTCGTGAATCGATGGCTGCCCTCAGTTGCTGTTGCTCGTTGCGGCCCAGCGGAAATATCCAGCCGGCCAGGAAGATGATGCCACCAAACAGGAACGAGGCTGTGGCGATCAGGTACCTGATAACGTGATGTGATTCTGTCGTCTGCCGGGCGCTGGCCGGGTCAAAACCGAAGAAGTCAGAGAGATAGAAGGCGATGCCGATGCCTATGGCAAGACCTAGTTTCAATGTGGTGGTCAGGAACGAAAAGTACAGACCAGCTCTCTCTTCGCCGGTGTCCAGGCGTTCCCTGTCCAGAACATCAGCCATCATGGCCCTCGGCAGAAACTGAATACCACCGGTAGCGAGGCCAAAAAGAAACGAGCCGATCAGGAATATAGAGAATTGGTTAGGTGGTACCCAGAGATGAAAAAGACCGCCTGCAATGGTGACCAGGGCAGTCATCGCCAGGGCGATGTGCTTCTGCCTGCGTTCTGCCAGGGCGACCCAGAGTGGCACGCCGACCATAGCGGCAACGAGAGTGGCCAGGGAAAGTGTGCCGGCTCGCCCATCAAGCCCCAGGACTATTTCAGCGAAGAAAACCGTCAGTGATGTCGAAACGCCGAGATTGATGCCAACAGCCAGGTCTGCAATCAGGACCAGTCTCAGACTCTTTTCCCGGAATGCGGAGAGCAGAGCCGGGTATATCGAGACGCGGGTGGGCTTCGTAGCGGTGATACTCGGTGGTGCGAAGAACCAGCAGATCACAAGGGTCAGGGGCAGCATTACCAGTATCAATGTGCCCATCGCGTTAACCCTTGCTGTGCCCAGATCCTGGCTGGTGGACAGTAACTCGATGGTGGCGGGGGTCAGCAGGACCAGGATGCTGCCAATACTGTTAGCCAGCTGCACTGCGCCCATGACCCGCGATCTTTCATGATAATTGTGCGTGGTTTCCGCAGCCCAGCTGTACAGCCCGACACTCATGAGGGTCCAGCCCAGGTAGAGCACAATGAGCCAGGCCATAAGTTCCGTTGTGCTTGCTGCTGGTGAAACAAAGAACAACTGTGAGACGGCCACGGCGATTGGCAGGGCACCGATTACGACCCAGAGTTTCCGGCTGATGACTGCCTGGCAGCGGTCCATGACAATGCCCGCCAGCGGGTCAGTAAAGACGTCAAACAGTCGACCAATCAGGAAGAGCGTGCCGACCGTCGCCATGCTGATGCCCAGGTTCGACGCGAAGTAAGAAGGCAGGAATATCGCGAGCGGCATCATCATCGCGAACATGGGCATGGCCGGTGCCACCAGGGCCGAGACCCGGAAGTTGCTGAGTGTGTGACCCGTCAAAATAGTCGGCCCTTGTTTTCAGGTTTCGTAGCCAACG
>CAXPUI010000340.1:0-2016 GCA_964220205.1 Candidatus Allofontibacter communis
ATCGACGTCAGGGGGCTGAACCTGCACTACAAGAAAAGCGGCGGCGGCGAACCAACCTTTCTCCTCCTCCACGGCTTCGGCGCCAGTGTATTCACCTGGCGTGATGTGATGGCTCAGATAGCCACCAGGGGTACCGTCCTCGCTTATGACAGGCCGGCTTTCGGTCTGACCGAGCGACCAACCGAATGGCAGGATTGGAACCCCTACAGCAGCAGCGCGCAGGTGGACATTGCCCTTGCACTGCTTGATGAGTACGCAGTCCGCAACGCCATACTGGTTGGTAATTCCGCCGGCGGCACGGTCGCTGCCCAGATTGCTTCGCAGGCCCCCGACCGCGTTGCAGCACTGGTGCTCATCAGTCCGGCCATCTACCAGGGCGGTGGACCACCGGGTTGGGTCAGGTCCCTGTTGCGATTGCCACCCCTCAAATCCCTGGGTTTGAGGTTTATCCGCTCGTCTTTTCAGGATGCCGGCAATTCCCTTGCCGAACTCGCGTGGCATGATCCATCCCGGCTTGATGCTGAAACAATGGCTGGCTACGAACTGCCCTTACGTGCAGATAACTGGGACTTGGGTTTATGGAATTTCGTTGTATCCAGCGATCGACCATCGGATCTGGCCACCGCGCTGTCAGAAACGAGCATTCCTATCCTCATCGTTACTGGCGACGATGACCGGGTCATACCGACCTCGGACAGCATCCGATTGGCTGAAGAGATCAACGCCCGACTCGACGTCTTTGAGGCCTGCGGGCATGTCCCGCAGGAGGAATGTCCAGACCAGTTCATGAAATCATTGAACAACTTCGTTGATGAACTCCAAAACCATTAGTCTCCAGAACAAACAGCCAACTCGATGCGCCGAAGATCGGATTCTGAATGAGGCCTTGGGGAACCAGTAGCTCTAACGTGACGGACCGGAGTTAACCAGCAGGTTCAACAAACCTGCCGGTTACCAGTGAGAACTCGAGGCACATCGACCTTGATCACTCACAGTCCAATCGACGAGCGATTCGCATATTTCAGGGGTCCAGGGACCGGGCCTCGTCCATCGCAGCTTTTATCATTTTCTGCTCCGTACCATCCAGGCGAGCCTTGAGACCGCGGTCCATTTCCTGAATCACGCGAGCCGCGTGCTCATTTTCCTGTATGCGCGCCCAGTAATCCTCGACCTTACTATGGCCTGCAATGGGATTGTCGACATCCAGCCTCGGTACCGTCCGCTCACACATAAACAGAGCTGGTACCACCGTACAGTCAGCACGCGTCAAAATGTCTGCAGCCGCATAGCCAGCTGGGGCGATATGTGCTTCCAATGCCCCCATACCTCGGGTTACCTGGCCCATCAACAGGTCAACGATGTCCTGCTTGCGAGTTTCACGAACGACCTGGCCCAGCGACATGAAAATGTTGTTCATCAGGTAAATGTCCGCAATGCGCGAAATCACCCGCACGTTAGCCCGCTCGATCGGTGTCCTCCCCGCCATCGACTGATCGGGATAGATATCATCCAGGTACTCTGCGATGACCTCTGATTCCGGAATGATGACTGCTTCCGTCTCCAGAATGGGAATACGGCCAATCGGTGAAAAATCCTTGAGTCGACCCGCGAAAAACTGCGCGAGCGGCAGATCAAATGTGAAATCATCCCTGATGCCCATGGCATACATCTGCATGCGAACCTTCGCTGAGTAGGGGCTGAGATCCCCGGTATACAATTTCATAACAAACTATTTCCTGTCGAATGTGGCGGAAAGCATCAATCTAGCAGAAGCCGGCAGCAAACAGCACCTGCACGGCCCACACACCGTTTATTTTTATCCTGCCTGGCCCGGAATACCCCCTTTGGTCAGAGGGGCAGAGGCCTTACAATCGTATCCTTAAGTCTGTCGCAAGGGTCCCATCGAACAATGAAAACACTACAAATAATCGGTGTCTCAACTGCCATCCTGATAGCAGTCATCGGCGGTCTGTGGGTCAGCGGCCTCGGTGGGCAGTTTCTCTTCTGGTCATTTAC
>CAXPUI010000341.1:0-2271 GCA_964220205.1 Candidatus Allofontibacter communis
ATGATTGTCGCCGGCCAGAAATCTGGCATGGTACACGCCATTAGCGCTGATACCGGCGAGCTGATCTGGCAGACACGAGCTGGTCGAGGCGGTATCCAGGGAGGTGTTCACTTTGGCATCGCGGTCAGCGGCGAAACCGTATTGGTTCCGGTCAGCGACATGCCGGACGGCAGGACCTATCCGAATCCAGATGCTCCCGGTCTGCATGCCATAAACGCCAATACGGGTGAAATAATCTGGTCTGTCATTCATGAGAATCGCTGCGAGGGTCGTCAGTTTTGTGATCCGGGTATATCGCAGGTCGTTACCGCCATTGACGATATGGTTATTGCCGGTGCCATGGATGGAGTTGCGAGAGCATACGCTATCGACAGCGGTGAGATTCTCTGGGAACTGGATACGACAAGTGCCAGTTTTACATCAACCAGCGGGGCCCAGGTGATTGCTGGTTCGTTCAGTGGTGGTGCTGGACCCGTCGCATACGATGGCCTGCTCCTTTTGAGCTCGGGATACGGCATCTACAACCACATGGCGGGTAACCTGCTATTGGCGCTTGAGGTCAGTAATGACTAAGAGCCGCGCTACTGGAATCCGTTAAAGTCACTACCTGATTGGGGAAAAGCCATGAGCATCGTGTCAGAGACGAAGACGACGTACCCGGTTAACCAGTTTCTTGAGGGTTCCTATGCGCCTGTTGCAGAGGAGCGTGTCATCCACTTCGACGAGATACAGGTCGAAGGCACGATGCCGCAGGACCTGAATGGCGTGTATGTAAGAAATGGTCCGAATCAACGCCATGAGCCGGTCAGTCAGTATCACCGGTATGATGGCGATGGCATGCTTCATGCGTTGCATTTCGACAACGGCAGGGTCACTTATCGCAATCGATGGATCCGAACGTGGCCTTTTCTCGAAGAAGAAAAAACCGGGCACGGCATCTATCAGGGGATGCTTGGCGATGGTCGCAATGCTCACCCCGAGATGCCGGTCAAAGACACCTCCAATACGGATGTTGTGCTCCACGCTGGTAACATCGTGACCATGTGGTACTTGTCGGGGAATCCCTACCTGGTCGATCCAATAACCCTCGAGACCAAAGGCGAGTTCAATTTTAACGGCAGCCGAACCACACCGATCTCTGCGCACGGCAAAACGGATGAGAACACCGATGAGTTCATGTTTTTCGACTACGGCCGTGAAGCGCCCTACATGCACTATGGCACGGTGAATGGTGACGGTGACCTGACGACCTTCATGCCGGTTGAGTTGCCTGGACCGCGTATGCCACATGACATGTGGATTTCATCGAAGCATTCTATCCTGCATGACCTGCCTCTCATCTGGGACGAAACAGCTTTCAAGGCGGGTCGGGTCAAGCTCAGGTTTGAAGAAAGCTGGCCTGCCCGCTTTGCTGTTATTCCACGGCATGGGTCCGCTGACGATATACGTTGGGTTGAGTTCGAACCCTGTTACATTCTTCACACCATCAATGCCTGGGAAGAAGGAGACTGGTTACATATGACAGGGTGTCGAATAAAGCCCTATCAATCGGCCAGCGGTGAACCTGACTTGCAGAGCATTGTGACCATTATGGGCAGGCACAAGCTGAACGCGTGCCTTTATCGCTGGTCCGTGAACCTGAAAACGGGTGAAACCCGTGAAGGCCTGATCGATGATCGCTGGAATGCCGAGTTCCCGACCTGGAATAACCGCTTCATGGGTTCACCGATGAAGTACGCGTACATGACGCACATCGTCACCGAGCCGCTGGTTCACTTCGCGGGTCTGATTAAATATGACATGGACACCGGTGAGAGCCAGTATTACTCAGATGGCGATGGCTACACCTATTCCGAGTCACCATTTGCCCCCGCCGATAATGCGACTTCTGAAGATCATGGGTATCTGATCAGCTTTGTTCGAAACAGCGCGGATGAAAAATCGGAAGTCCATATTTTCGACGCAAGAGACATCGAGCCGGGGCCGGTCTGTAAACTGACGCTGCCCTGTCGAGTACCAGAAGGCTTTCATGCAACCTGGGCACGCGGTGATCTGCTGCGCCCATCTTGATAGATGCGAACAGACAATTAAAAGAAAGCGCGGGTGACGATCAGGCTGCAGGCGGTAAACGGGTTACCGCCATGAAATTCGGCAGCATTTCCGCAACAACAGCCAGCTTTATTTTGGAGGGATGAGCATGAAAATTGAATTAGTGCAGGAGTATGAGTCATCCCTGCCGCCAACAGACGACCACCCTTACCGCACGGGTGC
>CAXPUI010000342.1:0-4555 GCA_964220205.1 Candidatus Allofontibacter communis
GGCAACCCGCTGGATAAGTGTTTCCTGATCGAGAGGCAATCTCAGATCGAGCCGATCGCCACCTCGAGCGAGATCGTTATCATCTTCAGCGTCTTGTTGCTGGGTCGGAATAAATTCACCTTCCTCCCTGTAGGTCAGCCCCGCGACGACCAGGCAGACATCAAATTGTGCAAGCCCGCTGAGTTCATCCGAAGAGGAAAAGTAGGCAACCTGAGCAACATTGTCATAGCTCCGAAGACCGTCCAGTGGCGTGACGACTTTCGTCGAAGTCACCATGCTGCTGCCCCGGTCACCCAGGTTGATCGTATCCGCCAGATCACCGATAACCGCAATTCGCTGCTCACGACCCAATGGCAGCAGGCCATCATCATTCTTCAGTAACACGAAAGACTGCTCTGCACATTGGCGAGCTAGTTCACGGTGAACAACTGATTCAACAACTGCGCTATCCGGTCTTGTCGGGTCCTGGAGATCAAACGCAATCTTCTGGTGCAGCACTCGACCTGCGTTTCGCGAAATAACTTCCTCAGACAAATCGCCGGAGTCTAGTGCCGAATTAATTTTCTCGGGCGTGTAGCGATAAGGCGCCGGCATTTCAATATCCATACCCGCATTCATCGCCGCTGCGGTGGACCGGGTACCCAGGAACCAGTCGGATTCGACAAATCCCCTGAAGCCCCAGTCATCTCTGAGGATCTCCGAGAGAAGAACAGGATGCTCACCACAATAAACGCCATTGACCCTGTTATAGGCACTCATCACTGAACCCGCTGCACCTTCAACGACACACCGTTTGAAGTGTGGCAGGTAGACCTCATGCAGGGAGCGCTCGTCCACATTAGCGCTCATTTCAAAACGCGTCATTTCCAGATTGTTCAGGGCAAAATGTTTAGGGCTGGTCAGAACATGATTCTGCGCACCGGACACAAAAGCTACACCCATCGCACCCATGTGGCAGGGATCTTCCGAGTAGGTTTCCTGGGCACGTCCCCAGCCCGGGTGACGCAGGAGATTAATGGTTGGTGCCAATATGACATTACCGCCTTTCGCGGCTATCTCAGCACCGGCAGCCATCCCGACCTGCTTTTCCAGCCAGGGATCAAAGGTTGCCCCCCGAGCGATAGCAACGGGGAACGCGGTCGCCTTTCCAACTCGAGCACCCCGAGGGCCGTCTGCCATCCGGAAGACAGGAATACCAAGCGCTTCATCACCGCCAGCAAGATAAAAACCGTCGACCGGGGCCGTCTGCATCCCATGAACTTCATGCACCTTCTGGGATAGTGTCATGCTGTCGAGCAATTGCTCCACCTGGACAGAGACAGAATCATGGTGAACCGCAAGGCCTTTGTTGCCCGCGTGGATCTCGGTCCTGTCAAATGCCTTTACTGACCGGTTCGCTTTGTTGTCATCCAGCATCATGCGTTCCTGATGGTCAGCCCCCCATCCACCGGTAACACTGCACCCGTGATGTATTGCGATGCAGGCAGGACGAAATTCAGCGTACCGTGAGCGACTTCCTCAGGTTCGGCATAGCGTCTGAGAGCAGTCCGTCGCCTGGCAAAAGTCTCCTTGTCCGCTTCAGCAATGCCGGCCGTCATGCCGGTGCGGATGGGGCCGGGACAAATGCAGTTAACGGTGATTCTCTCGGGCCCCAGCTCCACGGCCAGTGATCGAGTCAAACCCGTAACCCCGGTCTTAGCGGCAGTGTAGGGACTGCCATAGCGAGTCGCACCGAGGGCTTCAGTCGAGGCAATATTGACAATCCGGCCATGCTCAGCGTCTCTGAGATAAGGCAGAGCGGCTCGAATCGTGTGGGTATGGGCCGTCAACAGCACAGACACCACCTTGTCCCAGGCAGCAGGGTAATCATCACTATCTATCGGTGCCGGAATCGAAATACCTGCATTGTTGACCAGTATATCGATGCCACCAAAATGATCGCCAATATCGCCAATCGTCTGATGGATTGCATCAGCATCATCCAGATCTAACACCCAGCCTTTGGCATCGTAACCCGCGTCTGTCATTTCCCCGACAACGGCTTCAAGTGGTTCTGCATTAATATCGATCAGGGCGACCCGCGCACCTTCATCGCCAAAGAGATGGGCAGTCGCGCGCCCCATACCTGAGGCTGCCCCGGTAACGATAGCGATCTTGCCCTCAATAGATCTACTCAACTTGGTAAGTGGCATAATTTTCTCCGGTTTATACTGGGCAGAGTGTGCCTCAACAATAAATCCGGACGCAAATCCCAACACGGGCGGGGAATGCTACAATGAATGTTTTCTGATGGACTTCGGTTTGAGCAACGAAAAAATTGGCACCATAGAAATTGCCAAGCAGGCCCTGAATTTCTCAGCAGCACACTTTACGATTTTCACAGCCACAGACAGAGAAGACCTTCACGGTCACAATTTCCAGGTTGAATGCGAGTTATCTTCGCCCATCGACGACAACGGACTGGTTTTTGACTACAAGCTTATCAAGCAGGCCATAAAGTCAATCTGCGATGAACTGGACGAAAAGACTATTCTGCCGGAAAAGTCACCCTACCTCAGCTTGCTGAAGGAACCCGAATACCTGATCGCTGAGTATCATGACGAGCGCATTCCTTTTCTCTATCGTGACGTCATCACTCTGCCCATAGCCAATGCGAGTGTGGAGGAGTTATCTCACTACTTCCTTGATCGCCTGATCAACGACAAGGATATCGCGATGCAGGACATACGCGATATGACCGTACGCATATCTTCCTCACCCGGACAAAACGGTGCAGCCTATTGGAGCAAGGAAGATGCCTGAAGATAACGTCACAAGGGAAAACCAGTTATGAGTACAGTCATAATCACCGGGGCCAGCAAGGGTATCGGTAAAGCAACCGCGATCAGGTTTGTTGCTAACGGCGATAAAGTGATCAATATTTCCCGAACGCCTTCCGACGTGGATGGCGTCGAAAATGTCGCCATCGATCTGGCAGACCCCGATGCACCCAGTTCAGTGGGTCAACTGGTCGACAAGCTGGCATCCGGCGACATCCACCTGATTCACAACGCGGCGAAGCTGGTGAATGACTCAGTCAGGGATGTCGACACAGAGGCCTTCAGAGCCATCACCAACATCAATATCATCGCGCCCCAAATGCTCAATCACGCATTGCTGCCAAAAATGGCAGAGGGCTCATCCATCATCTACATCGGTTCTACTCTCTCAGAGAAAGCCGTGCCCAACTCCTACACCTACGTCAGCACCAAACACGCCATGATCGGCATGATGCGCGCAACCTGCCAGGACCTGGCTGGAACCGGCATCCACACTGCCTGCATATGCCCCGGTTTTACCGACACAGAAATGCTCCGGGCTCATGTTGGTGAGTCTGATGAGGTACTGGCGGCGATAGGCAGCATGTCAAGCTATGGCAGACTGATCGAACCGGGAGAGATCGCCCGTAGTATTGAATTTGCCACGGCAAACCCCGTCATTAACGGCAGTATCATTCATGCCAACCTGGGCCAGATAGAGAATTGAGCACATGACCAGAACAACAGAAATAAGTGACGAACTCAGAGAAAAGCGCGAGCGGGTCTTCCTTGTCCTCGCAGGTTTCTTCCTGTGCGCAATGACAATGCTCAACATTATCGGCATCACCCGCTTCATTCAGCTGGGACCCATGGCGCTGGCCGTGGGTGTACTGCCCTACCCACTGACCTTCCTCTGCACAGACCTGATCAGCGAACTCTACGGCAGAGCCCGGGCAAACTTCATGGTCACCGTCGGGCTTGCACTCAACTGTTTTATTATCGCCATCATGTGGCTCGCCAGTGCCATACCCTCAGTTGATCCCTCGAACCAGCCACCCTGGCAACTGATAGAACTCGCGGAATCAGTCGCCTTGCCTGATGGCAGTGTCGTCAGCGATTCCGTGGAGCTGTATACCCTACTTTACGCAACCACCGCGGGGGCAGTTACCGCTTCCATGTTCGCCTACATCGCGGCGCAGTACTGTGACGTCTATATGTTCCACTTCTGGAAGCGCCTCACCAAGGGCAAACATCTCTGGCTTCGAAACAACGGCAGCACCGTCGTGAGCCAGGGCGTCGATTCATTCATGGTTATCGCCGTCACCTTTGGCGCCCAGTTCCTGGCCGGTGCAATAAGCGCTGGCGCCATGTTGGTATTGATGGGCAGCAATTACCTGTTCAAACTGTTCGTTGCACTGGCGGACACCATTCCCTTCTACCTCGGCGTTCACTACCTGAAGCGATACCTTGAGCTCTCAGACGACGAGATCGCAGCCCATGTCGGGAGTTGAGGAGATACTTAACTACTGGCTTGGGCCAGCCGGCATCAGTCCCGACGCCTGGCAGAAGCAGACTAAACGCTGGTATGCCTCGGATCCCGAGATCGACCAGGAGATCAATGGCCGATTTGGCCCGACACTGGCCGCTGCCGAAGCTGGGGACCTTGACGATTGGCAACGGTCAACATCTGGTTGCCTGGCGCTGATCATTCTCTTTGATCAGTTTTCCCGTAATCTTTATCGCGGCCATGCGAAGGC
>CAXPUI010000343.1:0-3317 GCA_964220205.1 Candidatus Allofontibacter communis
CTCGGAGATTTCTTCGAAACCTGGCTCGGGGATGATCATGACACCAGATTCAACAAGCAAGTCATTGAGGCACTTAGACAATTCTCAGGTAAAACGTTTCTTATGCACGGCAATCGCGATTTCCTCATCGGGGAGGCTTTCTGCGAGGCCGCAGGTGTCGAGTTGCTGGACGAACCGACTGTTATTGAAACGCCTGCTGGGAAAGCGCTTCTGCTCCACGGCGATAGCCTCTGTACCCTGGACTCAGCCTACATGGAAGCCCGCAAACTCCTTCGGTCGGAATCATTCCAGAAAGATTTTCTCCAGAAAACCATTGCCGAGCGCGCCTTGATAGCGCAGCAAATTCGAGGCAAAAGCAACGCTCATACAAGAGAGAGCGCCGCCGATATCATGGACGTGACGCCAGGTGAAGTCGTTGACAGCCTGAAAAACGCTGGTGTTTCAATGATGATACACGGGCACACTCATCGCCCGGCGGTGCATCAGCTAAGCGTCGATAACAGCCCCGCAACCAGGTACGTACTAGGTGACTGGGGCTCCAGTATGCAATACCTGCTCATTGAAGACTCGGAACCCCAACTACTGACCTACGAGCTGGGCAGCCCAGAGTGAAAGCGAAATTCCGGATCGGGCGAAGTGATCAGTTCACGGTCCCTGGCCAGAAAAAAATCAATCCGATCCCCAAGTGCTTCTCCGCAGGCCATGTCTTCAGCGAGATTGAGATAAGCCCGAAAGTGGCGCGACTCGGACTTCAAGAGAGACGCGTAAAACTCCGAAAGCTCATCGTCCAGCACATCAACCAACTTCTCAAAACGTTCACAACTTCTCGCTTCGACGATGGCACTGACAATCAACACATCGATCAGTCGTCCCGGTTCATGCGTTCTGACTCCTCTGCGCAATTCGCCGGCATACCTGGCAGATGAAATCTGGGTATAGGTAATATTCCTCGCTTTCAAAATAGTGACTACCTGCTCAAAATGTCGCATCTCTTCACGAACCAATTTGGACAACTGCAAAAGCATGCCCGGCTGATCTACATGTCTGTAGATCAGGTTTAACGCGGTCGACGCGGCTTTCTTTTCACAATTGGCATGATCAATTAGCAGGACATCAACCCTCTCACGGGCCTTTTCTACCCATTCCACTGGTGTCTCGCAGGTCAAAAAACTGTTGACATTCATAGTCTTACGCTACTGATTAACTTAACTTTGAGGACGCCTTCAAGTAGACTAGCCACCTTTTCAACTCTGGGTGCGCCAGGCACCATTATACGTATACGAGGTAAAGGTTGTGTTGGAAGCCTATCAACAACATGTAGAAGAACGAGCGGCAGAGGGGATTGTACCGAAACCGCTCTCGGCTGAGCAGGTTAACGAACTAACCGAGCTATTGAAGAATCCCCCTCCAGGTCAGGAAGCGTACATCGTTGACCTGATTGAGAATCGGGTACCTGCCGGAGTCGACGACGCTGCTTACATCAAAGCAGCCTTTCTAACAGCGGTTGCTAAAGGAGAGGTGCAATCTCCCCTCATCGATCGAATCCGCGCTACCGAACTGCTGGGTACCATGCTGGGCGGCTACAACATCGAACCGCTGATCGCGTTACTGGACAATGAAGAAACAGCCGCTGTTGCCGCAGAAGGCCTGAAGAAAACATTGCTTATGTTTGACGCTTTCCATGATGTGGTTGAAAAAGCAAAGACCAACGAGCATGCCAAGGACATCCTTCAGTCGTGGGCTGACGCCGAATGGTTTACGGGCCTCAAAGAAGTGCCCACTGAAATTACCCTGACGGTCTTCATGGTAGAGGGAGAAACCAACACCGATGACCTATCCCCTGCAGGCGATGCCTGGAGTCGACCAGATATCCCTTTACATGCCCAGGCTATGCTGGTCAAAAAAATGGATGATCCCCTGGGAAAAATTGAAGAGTTGAAAAAGAAAGGACATCCCCTGGCTTACGTCGGAGACGTGGTAGGGACCGGCTCTTCCAGGAAGTCAGCAACCAATTCTGTCCTGTGGCATATGGGTAACGACATCCCTTTCATTCCCAACAAACGTGAAGGGGGCGTTGTTCTTGGAGGCAAAATCGCACCAATTTTCTTCAATACCATGGAAGACGCCGGTGCGCTGCCGATCGAGTGTGATATCTCGAAGATGCAGATGGGTGATGTCATCACTCTGCACCCCCATGACGGAAAGATTACTAACGAGTCTGGCGATGTTATCTCAGAATTCAATCTTTCGACGCCAGTTCTGCTGGACGAAGTTCGAGCCAATGGCCGCATACCGCTTATTATCGGCCGAGGCCTGACAGGTCGTGCCCGCGACGCTCTGGGCCTGGGACCCA
Source organism: Candidatus Allofontibacter communis (assembly GCA_964220205.1). Lineage (GTDB taxonomy): Bacteria > Pseudomonadota > Gammaproteobacteria > Pseudomonadales > Azotimanducaceae > UBA9659. The sequence goes on from CAXPUI010000343.1 coordinate 2,354, forward strand.
GCGATGCTTTCAGGTCACCTATTCCTGTTGAAGAATCCGCTAAGGGCTTCACCCTTGCTCAAAAAATGGTTGGCAACGCCTGCGGTGTAAAAGGTGTCCGTCCAGGCACCTATTGCGAACCCAAGATGACGACAGTGGGATCGCAGGATACGACAGGGCCAATGACCCGAGATGAACTGAAAGAACTGGCCTGCCTGGGCTTTTCGGCCGATCTCGTCATGCAGTCCTTCTGCCACACCGCTGCATACCCGAAACCCGTTGATATAGAAACTCAACACACCTTGCCCGACTTTATTCAGACCCGGGGCGGCGTCGCGTTGAGACCGGGGGACGGCATCATTCACTCCTGGCTCAATAGAATGTTGTTACCCGATACCGTGGGTACTGGCGGCGACTCGCACACACGTTTCCCCATCGGCATCAGCTTCCCTGCCGGTTCTGGTCTGGTCGCGTTTGCTGCAGCGCTGGGTGTCATGCCCCTCGACATGCCGGAATCTGTCCTGGTTCGCTTCAAAGGTGAAATGCAACCGGGCATTACCTTGCGTGATCTGGTCAACGCCATTCCCTACGCAGCCATTCAAAAAGGTTTGCTGACTGTTGAAAAAGAAGGCAAGAAAAACATCTTCTCCGGCCGAATTCTTGAAATCGAGGGCTTGCCAGATCTGAAGGTCGAACAGGCCTTTGAGATCAGCGACGCTTCGGCGGAAAGATCAGCTGGCGGTTGTACCATCAGGCTGGGCAAGGAACCGATTATCGAATACATCACGTCAAATGTGACCTTGCTTAAGTGGATGATCAAGGAAGGCTACGGCGACCCAAGAACCATCGCCCGCCGTATCAAGAGCATGGAAGATTGGCTGGCTGACCCGGTTCTGATGGAGCCGGATGCAGATGCTGAGTATGCAGAGATTATCGAGATAGATTTGAATGAAATTAAAGAACCTCTGCTCGCATGCCCGAATGA
>CAXPUI010000344.1:0-2684 GCA_964220205.1 Candidatus Allofontibacter communis
GCCCTCTTCATCGAGAGTGACACTGACACCTGCACCAGCCACCGCAATATCCATTTCCGTTCGAGGAATAAATCGAAGGTAGGCATCCGAGGTATTCGCTGCAGGTCGAGGAATTCTGATGGTTTTCAGTAGCTCTCCCCGCTCCATGCAGTTTGTGCCAACGCCCGTCATGAAGTTTTCCACGGCAACCGTTCTTTCGCCGCCTGGTCCAGCGATAATGCACTGCGCTGAGTTAGCAATGAGGGCCGGCACGGTATCTGCTGCAGGTGAAGAATTACATAAATTGCCACCGACGCTCGCCCTACCCTGAACCTGTGTAGAGCCGATAAGATAAGCGGCCTCAACCAGACCAGGGTATAGCGCTTTAATATCCTCTCTGGCCGTCAACTCGGCGCAGTTCATGGAGGGGCCGAGATCAAGACCCGCATCGGTCAACACTGCATCGCACATGCCGGCAATTTTTTTGACATCAACGAACAGGCGCTCCCGATCCTTACTCGCATTGGTCTGAATAATAAGATCAGTCCCGCCCGCCAGAACCATCGCCGGCATGGCAGCATCAGCCAGCAGACCAACAGCATCTTCAATCGTGTCAGGAGCCTCATAGACAACAGAGACCATTTCTCCTCCTTAGGTTGTTTGAAAGGACGCCAGGTCCACAAGAACGCTGATCGTCAGAAAAGAACTGCATTTATATCATGCAGCCAATAGAGTCACCAAGTATACTCATTAGCCATCCGCTGAATATCGCATCCATGTCCATTAAAGTAATCCGGGCCTCCCTTGAGCACGCTGAGGTCATCGCAAATTTCAACCAGTCCATGGCGCTGGAGACTGAGAATAAAATCCTGGATCGGGCCGTGATTCTGCCGGGAGTCAAGATGATGCTCGAAGATGACTCGCTGGGGTTTTACCTGGTGGCCCAGCATCAGGACTCGATCGCGGGTTGTCTCGGTGTAACTTATGAATGGAGCGACTGGCGTAACGGTCTCTTCTGGTGGATTCAGAGTGTGTTCGTCGCCCGGGAACATAGAACGCAGGGTGTTTTCTCAAGCATGTACGCGAGCGTCAAAGACCAGGCACTCGCAGATGAGCGCTCCTGCGGTATTCGACTCTACGTGGAACGGGACAATGACACTGCTTACCGGACCTATACTGGCCTCGGTATGCTTGAAACCGACTATCGTCTGATGGAAGAGCTGCTCTAACTCATGAACATACTTGGTTACAGTTCTCCCGGGCGCGCTTATGATGAAGTCTTTAACAGCGGACTGCGGGCGCGCCTGAACTTGCCAGGTTTATGCGAAAGTCCAGCATCAGCGAACTTAACCAGCGTCGACACGATGCCGAACTGGCAATCCGAACAGCCGGTATCACTTTCACCGTCTATAGCGACGGCTCGAATATCGACCGGGAATGGCCCTTTGACATTATCCCGAGAACCATACTCAATACCGAATGGCAACGGATTGAGAGCGGCCTGAAACAGCGCCTGCAAGCCCTCAATCTCTTTATCACTGATGTTTACAATGACCGCAGAATTATCCGCGACAAGATCATCCCGGCGAAAATCCTTGCTTCCTCAAAAGACTATCGGACGTTTTGTGAGGGCATCAGGCCAGCCTACGATGTCTGGGCCCACATCTGTGGAACCGACCTTATCAGGGACAGCGATGGCACGATCTACGTTCTGGAAGATAACTTAAGAGTACCTTCTGGCGTTTCCTACATGCTGGAGAACCGCAATATCAGTAAACGGGTTCTCCCGGAGATGTTTGACCGCTACAACGTTCTACCAATGGATAACTACCCGACTGAGTTACTGGAGACACTCAGTTCAATCTCTCCGCGCCCCATGGATTTTCCGGAAGTGGTTGTTCTGACACCCGGCATCTTCAATTCTGCTTATTTCGAGCATGCCTTTTTGGCGCAACGTATGGGCGCTGAACTGGTCGAGGGTTCGGATCTCGTCGTGGGAGATGATGATTGCGTCTATATGAAAACCGTCGCAGGTCTGAGCCGGGTTGATGTCATATACAGACGTATCGACGACCTGTTTCTTGATCCGGAGGTTTTCAACAAGGATTCAGTACTGGGCGTCCCGGGCCTGATGCGAGCATGGCGGAAAGGTAACGTCGCCCTTGCCAATGCGCCTGGTGCCGGAGTGGCGGACGACAAGGTTGTCTACACTTACGTTCCAGAGATGATCCGTTATTACCTCAGCGAGGAGCCTATACTGCCGAACGTCCCCAGCTATATGTGTTCTGACCCGAAACTCATGCAACACGTCCTGACAAACATAGAGAATCTCGTGGTAAAACCTGCTAACGAGTCTGGTGGCTACGGCATGTATATCGGTCCCAGAGAAAGCAAGCGCCGCACAGCCGAGATAAAGCGCCTGATTAAGGCAAACCCACGAAATTACATCGCTCAACCGATTATCAATTTATCCACTGTGCCAACCTTGACCGACAACAGTATCGAACCGAGACATGTTGATCTACGGCCCTTCATTCTGCAGGGTGACCGTTCTTACGTCACGGCGGGCGGTCTCACTCGAGTCGCGCTGGTAAAAGGATCACTGGTCGTCAACTCCTCGCAGGGTGGTGGCAGCAAGGACACATGGGTTATTGAGCCCGCGCAAGGAGCAGGTCGCAAATAATGTTATCGAGAGTTGCAGAACG
>CAXPUI010000345.1:0-2956 GCA_964220205.1 Candidatus Allofontibacter communis
GAATGGTCCGATGGGCTTTGGGGTGCGTCGGGTGACTTTTCTGATTAACGGCGACAAGTTCATCGTCGATCGTGTTCAGGCTGATTTCGCGGTCAAGCGACATGCCCAATTCATAGAGCATGTCCTTGATGAGCTTGGAGATTACTGAAGCCGGAATTGGCTCCCCGTTCTGGCTAACCTGGCGTTTTAACGCATTTTCCTGAAACAGCGCCTGATCTGGTCAACAAAAACCTCAGGTTGTTCAAAGGCGGCGAAGTGTCCGCCTTTATCCAGAACCTCAAAATGTACCAGTTGATTGAAGCGTTTCTTGGCCCAGCGTTCAGACGTCTGGAAGATTTCCTTCGGGAAAATAGAGCAGCCGACGGGTATATCAATGGGATCGGTGCCCGTAGCCCCAAAACTTTCCCAGTATATTCTTGCAGATGATGCGGCAGCATCGGGCAGCCAGTACATCATGACGTTGTCCAGGAGTTCGTCGCGACTGGCAATGTTCTCTGGATGACCGTCACAGTCCATCCATTGATAGAACTTCTCCATGATCCATGCCGCCTGGCCAATGGGAGAATCAGCCAGGCCGTAACCCAGTGTCTGCGGTCGGGTGCTCTGTTGTTTCGAATAGCCCGAATCGTGTTCCTGATAGAACTGCATGGCCGCGAGGGCTCGCTGTTCGAGTTCTGTCAGATTGTCCATCTGTTCCGGATCGGGCGGGGCGATCGGCATATTCATATGAATACCCTGGCAATGCCCTTTATTCTGTACCCCGATGGCGGCGGTGACGATGGCACCCCAATCTCCCCCCTGGGCGAAATATTGCTGATAGCCGAGTCGCAACATCAGTTCGTCCCAGGCGGATGCAATGCGATCGATGTTCCATCCGGGCTCCGTGGGTTTTCCAGAATAGCCGAAGCCGGGAAGCGTAGGCACGACCAGGTGAAACGCGTCAGCCGGATCACCGCCAGCGCTCGAAGGATCTACCAGCGGGCTGATCACTTTCTGGAACTCAACAATGGAGCCGGGCCAGCCGTGAGTCAATACAAGAGGCTTTGCATGGGGTGACTCAGATTTAATGTGCAGAAAATGAAAGTCGAGTCCATCGATATTGGTTTTGAAACCGGGCCATTGATTCAGTGCGGCCAGCCTCGTTGGCCAGTCATACTCTGACATCCAGTACGCGTGAATCTCCTTCATGTAGTCAAGGGGTATGCCCTGACTCCAGTCATCGGGGGTTTCTGCGTCTGGCCAGCGAGTCATCGCCAGTCGCTGCTTGAGATCAACGAGCTCCTGCTCGCTTGTTTCTATGGCATAAGGTGTTATCGGAGACATAATCTTTACTCGTGTGGATGGATAACGATCTTGCCGACCGCCTGGCGATTTAACATTTTCATCATAGCTTCGCCAGACTCGTTGAGGCCGAAGGTATCACTGGAAGCGGGATTGATTCTCCCTTCGGTAACCCAATCCAGCAGGGTAGTCAGCACCTCTTTTGAGGTCGATGGGTTCTCGGCAATATGACCGCCCCAATTAACTCCAACCACGGAGCAACGCTTCAGCAACATGAGGTTGATTGGAAAACGTGGTATGTCGCCGGCTGCAAAACCGACGACCAGGTAGCGACCATCTGGGCCGATTGATCTCAGAGCAGGTTCTGCGAACGTGCCGCCAACGGGGTCGTAGACCAGGTCCAACGGGCTGCCATCCAAGATCTGGCGCAGGTCGTCGCGCCAGTTATCCCTGGTGTAGTCGAACACCTGATCTGCTCCTGCTTGGACACAGGCCTCTCGTTTAGCGTCTGTTGAAGCTGCAGCAATCACCCGGGCTCCCATGGCCTTGGCCACGTCGATTGCGGCGATGCCCACCCCGCCACTTGCACCCAGGATCAGAACGGTTTCCTTTTCCTGCAATTTTCCGCAATAGGAAAATCCATGGTATGCGGTACAGTAATTGACGAGAAACCCCGCTGCGGCATCGTGGGTGAGTGTTTCTGGTATGGGGGTACAGCGACTTTCGTCGATGACAGCGTACTCAGCCAGACCGCCACTGCTGGATGCCAGAACACGCTGCCCTACACGGAGGTGGCGCACTTCATCACCGGTTTTTTCGATAGTCCCTGAGAGTTCATTGCCTGGTATGAAAGGCAGCTTGGGTTTGATTTGGTAACGACCCGCTACCGTGAGGGCATCGACATACCCGAGTCCTGTTGACTCAACCCTGATCAGGACCTGGCTGGCACCAGGTTCCGGTTGTGGTATCTCGGTTACCTTGAGGGTGTCCGGACTTGCGAACTCTTCGCAGATTATTGCGCGCATGTGGCTGTTTGACTCGACTGACTGCAATCGGTTGATATTAAGTGAATTCGCCGATGGGGGCTACATGGTCAAGGGCCATGCCGATGGATTATGATCTGTTGCTGATTCAGGTGAACGACAAGTCAGTTCAATGAGCCTCAAGGAACGATTACAGAAAGGGCAGCGAATTTCCGCGCCGGGCGTTTTTGACCCATTTTCCGCCCGAATAGCGGAAGCGGCGGGTTTCGATGTGCTTTACATGTCGGGCTACGGGGTTAATGCGACTCTGCTGGGGCTGCCAGACGCAGCGTTTGCCTCCTACGGTGAGATGGTGAGCCGCGTCAGAAGTATCAGTGAGGCTGTTGACGCGCTGATTATCGCGGATGGAGATACGGGCTTCGGTGGATTAGCGAACGTGGAGCGGGTGGTGGCCGGATATGAAAGTGCAGGCTGCCATGCCATCCAGCTGGAAGATCAACAATTTCCCAAGCGTTGTGGTCATACCCGGAACCGGCAGGTTATCCCGATTGCAGAGATGGACAAGAAAGTTATTGTTGCCAGCGAATCTCGAGCCAGTGATGAATTTCTTATCATTGCCCGAACCGATGCACTGAGCGACCATGGCATAGATGAAGCTCTCCGTCGAGCTGAGAGCTATCTGAAGGCTGGTG
>CAXPUI010000346.1:0-2746 GCA_964220205.1 Candidatus Allofontibacter communis
CTTTCACGAGATGGCCACCCTCCTTGAATCCGGCGTAACGGTTTCCGAAACCATAGCTGCTCAGTCATCCGCTAACTATCCCCAGGACCTGCACGAGCAATATCAGGTCATGGCCGCTGAGATTACCAAAGGCAGCTCTTTTTCGGACGCATTGGTTGATGCTGGATTTGATCTGCCGGAGTATTTTGCTCAGCTTGTGCGTGCTGGAGAGTTAACCGGTAACCTCGGGGGTAGTCTGCGTGAAGGCGTGACTCAGCTCGAGTACGACCTCCATTCCCGGGAAGAATTCCGCAGCGCCCTCATGTATCCAAGCATCCTGGTTGCTTCAGGTATAGCGGCAGTATTGCTGATCTTTATTTTCGTCGTCCCGAAATTTGCACCATTGGTCTCACGGTCAGATGAGCTGCCATTATTGTCACTGCTGGTTCTGAATGGTGGTATGTGGTTTAACGATAACTGGGTGGTGGTTCTGTTGTTTATCGTGCTGGCCGCTGCAGCAGGTTCGACCTTGTCCGCCAACCAGTGGTTCCGGCATACCATGTTGGAGTTTTCCTTCCGTCTGCCGGTGATCGGCAACTGGCTTCACGAAGCCGATACGGCAACTTGGAGCTCACTGATGGCAACACTGTTGCGCGCGAAAGTTTCTCTGCTCGATGCCATGCAACTTTCGGGCGAAGCGGTGCGCAGCGAGAAGCGCCAGCAACTTTTTGGGCACGTGTCTGGCGAGGTCAGGGCCGGTCAATCGCTCGCCGAAGCGCTCGAGAAGACCAAAGCGCTGACGCCAACGGGCTATAACCTGATTTCGTCCGGTGAAAAAACGGGTAAGTTGCCGGAGATGATGAGTTCCCTCGCAACGCTTTATAAAGATGCGGCGCGCACGCGGTTGACCAGAATGCTGGCCCTTATTGAGCCCCTGGCGATACTGGTCATTGGTGGTGCTATCGGGGTGATCATCCTGGGGGTGATCCTGGCGATCACAAGTGTTAATGAACTGGTGGTTTAACAATCGATGAAACGTAAATGCAATCAAAAGGGTTTCAGTCTTATTGAACTGTTGGTCGTGCTTGTCATTCTGGGGATGCTGGGTGGCCTGGTCGGACCTCGGCTGTTTGACAGGGTGGACTTGAGCAAGGTGGATACAGCCTGGTCCCAGGTAAGAATGCTCAAAGCAGCCATGGGTACGTTCCGGCTCGATATCGGGCGTTATCCAACGACAGAAGAGGGTCTGCGAGCTCTGGCTTACGAACCGCAGAACCTGGAACGGTGGAAGGGGCCTTACGTCGATGAAGAGATTCCCGATGATCCATGGGGTAATCCGTATGTCTATAACGACAAGGCTGAGAACTTTCAGGGTTATGCGTTGTATTCCAGGGGGGCTGATGGGAAAGATGGTGGTGAAGACCTAAATGCGGATGTCGGCTATACACCCTGACGGATTTACGCTTATAGAAGTCATTGTCGTCCTGGTGTTGCTGGGGATGATCTCTGCGCTTGCCCTGCCGAATATGTTAACGCTTTATCAAAGCGTCGCCGCCAGGACACAAGTGGATCAGTTTAGGGCCGACTTCAACAGGCTGGGTGAATTGGCAGCGGACGATGGTGCAGGGTTTGAGCTCAGAAGCGATGTCGGTCGGTTGAACCTCGCAGACTTCGAGTATCCATTGACGTTGCAGGAAGACTGGGTTGTTGAACTCAGGCAACCGGTAACGTTCCTGGCCAACGGTGCTTGTCTTGGGGGGCATTTGCGTATTTTCGTCAACGATGAAGTGCTGCTGGATCAGCGGCTGGAAGCACCGCGGTGCTGGCTTCACGGAGACTGAAGGTGAGATCAGCCCGTGGTTTTTCGCTGCTAGAAGCAGTCGTTGCGCTGAGTATATTTTCCGCCAGCACAGTCGCGCTTTATAGTTGGTACGGGACCGTCATGCTTGGTCTGGCTCGTGCTGATGAACATCTGCATGCAGCGGAATTTTATCGAAATTTTGAATCTCACCTGGCCATGCAGAATCTCACTTCAGAGAGTGTCGGGGAGTATGCTGCAAACGGAATGACGGCCTATTGGACCGCAAGCCTCGTCGAACCGAAACACGAGGGACGTAACATTGCCGGGCAAATGGGTTACTACAGGATTGGTCTCTATCGGGTTGACGCGGAGCTCTTTCGTGACGACGTGGATGTGCCGGTAGAACGAATTTCGACCCGCCTGGTGGGTTACGAACGTGTCCGGGTGCCGCAGGTATTGCCGCAATGAGAGGTCTGAAACGACTGCCGAAGGGGCTCAGCCTCATGGAAATGCTGGTTGTGCTGGTCCTTGTTAGCCTGATGGCGACGCTGCTTGTTCAAGGCACCATGTTCCTTTATGGCAACTACGCACGAGTGTCGGATCGATTTGCTTCGCTGCAGTCCGGGCAGTTGCCTAACCGGTGGTACCGTGAATCGGTTTCTCGACTGGTGGCCAGCCTGGACGATAATTTCGCCATGACCGGGCGAGCTGATTTCTTTGAAGGTTATACGCTGGCGCCTGTCACCAAACCCCATGGGTCGCTGACGAATGTCCGGTGGCGTGTCAGTGAGGAAGACGGCACCGTGAGCCTGACGGTGTCCCAGAACGGGGAGCCGCCGCTGGAAGTCCGTCGATGGCGAGGCCGTGATGCGCGTTTCTTCTATTACGTCGATCATCGGGAAAAAGTTGGTCAATGGCCGACCAGTGATGAATCCAGGCATCTGTTGCCCGCGGCGATAGAACTGC
>CAXPUI010000347.1:0-2046 GCA_964220205.1 Candidatus Allofontibacter communis
ATCATCTGCCCGCAATAAGTCGAGCATCGGTTTTTCGCCTTCGCCATAACAAAGACCATCGTAAAAGTCGCAGTCAAGATCGCTGTAGATATGCTCGTAACTGTTGGTTGGAATATTGCCACCGCCAACAATGATAGCCTCGGGGAAAATCGATCGGGCCGCCCTGCCACAATCCATGAAGTTGTGGAACGATGGGCTGAAAAGTGACGACACGCCCACAATATCTGGTGTCCATTCGAGTTTTTTCAGGAAATCCTTGCAGCACGCCAGAAAAGTTTCGTAAGGAAAAGTATCGAGCGCATTGATCTCTGCGTTGAAGTCGATTAGCCGGACATCGACGTCAAGGTGATCTTTGATGTAGGCAGAAATGGAAATCGGCCCCAGAGGCAGGTCCGTTGAGAGGCTATTGTAAATCCTCCCATCGGCCTTTTTGAAATTACGGGAATTGTGCTGAGGATTCAAGAATGACTCAAACGAGATATGCATTGGCACCAACAGCAGTAATTTTGCTTGGTTCATATCCTTCTGCCCGACACTACACTTCCCATAGCTATTAGTAGAACATGCCGGGCGGCCTTACCCAAGTCCTTTCGTCGACAAGATAACTGTGTAACCGAACTCAGAGCCGATAGATTCCCGATGTCCCAAGTACATGTCCGACCATGCGTTCCAGGCCAGTAGATAGTGTCGTCCATTCATCCAGACCGAGCGCTGACCTCGCTTTCTGCGTCGCGGGAACATAGCGACTTACAACGCCGGAGGAACCCTGGACTGAAACCGGGACACTAAAGTAATCAGCCAACCGATTCGCCAGTTCCGAGATGGTCATTGCCTTCTCCGAGCCCACATTGTATGCCTCCAAATTTTCACCGCGAACCAGGATCGCCAATAACCAGACAACCAGATCAGCCGCATACAGGTATGATCTTATGGCGGTTCCATCTCCCTGAACGACAATCGGTCGCCCAGCCAGACCATCCGCTACAAAGTTGCCAACAGCATAATGAATGTCAAGAGGCAAGTAAGGACCGTAGAAGGAGAAACAACGGGCGATACTTATATCAAGGCCATAGCGTGCACCATAGTATTGACAGAAAAACTCAGCTGTCCGTTTAGCGATACCCAACGCAGCGTTCGGCTCCCTGGGATCCGGGCTACCCGCAAAATTCTCATCAATCCGCTGTATTCCTTCCGGCTGGGAGCCATAACAAGCGCCAGATCCAAGATAAAGCATCCTGCTCGGCGCAGCTGTCTTCGCGAATTCCAGCAGCCTCTTGGTACCAAGGGCGACTGTTTCAAACTTTTTCAAATCATCTTCTTTATTGAATGTCTCGCGAGCTGACGTCGTGGCTCCATGAATAATGAGGTCAGCCTGAAACTGAGGAAGATCGAAGTGACGGACATCACCCTGGATAAACGAAATTGCACGATCTGAAAAGAGATGTGGAGCACTGCTTTGCAACACCTCCGGGGCCCTCGACAGGACATTAACCTTGATATTCAGGCCAAGCCTGACGTTGGCATGCGCGAGAGTCTCGAGAAGCCAGTGCCCAAAGAATCCTGTCCCACCCGTCATGAAAAGCAACTGACCGCTGAGAGCATCGAGATCCTCTCTGGCTCTGAGCAGAATTTCATCCAGATCTGCTTGCAAGAGTTTATTCACGAATAAATTCCAGGCCGTAGTCTCTCAGAACCGCCAGATGCCTGAGTTCTGGAAACTGCTCATCAATGATTCGAACAACTTCATCAGAATAAGCTGCTGCCATAACAATGATAACCTCAACACTGTCCGTTTTGACTGCCGAAGGCGCCTTGATCGGGATGTGGGTCGCTGGTGTAAAGCGTCCCTGCTTGAAAGTCGCAGAATCAACGACAAGGTCAATCTTGCCGGCCAGGTCTGCTAGAGCTATGACAGCCAACGCCTGATGTCCTGCTCCCCAAATCGCCCTTGTCTTTCCGACGTGTAGATCCAGATAGGATCCGAGCTCTGCGCTGATCCGATCACGATATTCAATCATATCTCTCAAATCGATAGCAGCACGTTTC
>CAXPUI010000348.1:0-13125 GCA_964220205.1 Candidatus Allofontibacter communis
GAGTTCAGCGACGTAGTTGCCGCTGCCCTGGCGGAGTTGGATCGTGAGGTGTTGGTGATCGATGTTGATGACCCCCTTTACGAGGGCGGAGAACTGATTGGTGCCATGGATTATGAAGCGCTTCTGGTGGAAGGTGATGCCGGGTTCGCCGCGCTGCACCCGGCCGACGAGTGGGATGCTATTTCTCTGAATTATACGTCGGGTACGACCGGTGACCCGAAAGGCGTGGTCTATCACCATCGAGGTGCTTATCTGAATGCCGCTAATAATGCTTTGACGTGGGAGATGGGCATGCATCCGCGGTATCTCTGGACGCTGCCCATGTTCCATTGTAATGGCTGGTGCTTTCCGTGGACGCTGGCGGCAGTAGCCGGACTGACAGTGTGCCTGCGGCATGTTCGCGAAGACGCGGTATTTGAGTCCTTCAGGAAGAACGAGGTGACCCATTTTTGCGGAGCTCCGGTGGTTCTCAATACGCTCATTAATGCGGATAAGGCCCTCCATGCAGGACTGAAAACGGGCATAAAAGTCATGACTGCCGGCGCGGCGCCACCTGCTGCGGTTATCCGGGGTATGGAAGAACTGGGTTTCGACGTGGTGCAGGTCTATGGCTTGACGGAAACCTATGGGCCTATGGTTGTGTCAGCCTGGCGCGAAGAATGGAATAGCCTTTCGCTGGAAGAAAAAGCAGACCTCAAAGCCAGGCAGGGCATTTCGTCGGTACTCGCGGGTGCCATGATGGTTGCTGACGCTGAAACACTGGAACCAGTACCCTGGGACGGTGAGACCCAGGGGGAAGTTTTCATGCGGGGTAATATCGTCATGAAGGGGTATCTGAAGAATCCTGTCGCGACGGCAGCGGCCTTTGCCGGAGGTTGGTTTCACTCCGGTGATATTGCCGTCTGTCATCCGGATGGGTATATACAGATTAAAGACCGTTCCAAAGATGTCATTATTTCCGGGGGTGAAAACATCTCCAGCATTGAAATCGAAGATGTGCTGTTTCGCCATCCGAAGATCCTGGAAGCAGCAGTCGTTGCCAAGACGGACGAGAAGTGGGGTGAGCATCCCTGTGCGTTTGTCACGTTGCAACCCGGGGAATCGATGACAGCGGCCGAAGTCATCGATTTCTGCAGAGACCACCTCGCTAAGTTCAAGCTGCCGAAAACCGTTGTGTTTGGCGCTCTGGAAAAGACCTCGACGGGTAAAGTGCAGAAATATCGATTGCGGGAGATAGCAGAAGGTGTCTGAAGAAAGTGTCTAAAGAAGGTGTCTAAAGACGGTGTCTGAAGAAAGGGGCGGTTCAAGCATCAGGGACTTCATGCGACGAAGACCGTGTGGCGATAGTTCAGAGCTCGCCAGGTTACTAGGGCCTTAACGCTTATGGTGTTTGGCTGGTTCTATTCTGTACACTTTTGAGTGAGGAGATAACTATGACAACCAAACCTGTCGCGGTCGTCATCGGCGCCACATCCAAATGGCAGTCGGATGGAAGAAATACCCGCCTGGCCCACGGTCACGACATTGATGACGGTGACCTGCCGGTAGGTATTCGCTGGGGTATTGGCGGAGCGATAGCCCAAAAGTTTGCCGCCCAGGGTTTTCACGTGGTGGTGACCACCCGGGTGGCTGCAAACGCGGAACCCCTCGCCCAGGCCATTGCCGACCAGGGACATGACGCCAGTGTCATTGAACTGGACCTGGTGTCGGAGACATCGATCACGAAAGCCTGCCAGAGAATCCGGGAAGACTGGGGTGAACCGGAGGTGCTGGTCTTGAACGCCGGCTATCTTGAAGGCCGAGACCTGCCTGCGGACAAGGAACTCCTGGAGCATGTGCCGACCGAGATGTTTGAGACGGCCCAGCATATTTCAAGTCGTGGCCCGTTCCTGCTTGCCAAGGAAATCCTTCCGGGCATGCGTGAGCGGGGTAGTGGCTCATTCCTGATTACCAATAATGCTGCGTCGTTGCGCGGCCGGAAGCGTAAAACCGGCCAGTCGCTTTACTATCCGCGGGTCATGATGCGTACCCTGGCCCAGGTCTTGACCGAAGAGTATTCCATCCACGGGGTACACGTCGCCAACGTCATTGTAGACGGACTGATAGACTCACCTGGCACCAGGGCGCTGCCTGTTGCCCGGAAGCACCCCGAGATCATCATGAACCCCATGGCGATTGCGGATGCGTTCTTTTACCTTCACAGTCAGGACCGATCGTGCTGGACCCATGAGCTCCAGCTGACACCCTATTCGACTAATCCCAGTTTCTAGGAGAAACCGGCGCTGACGCACAGGAGTACCTATGTATCCAGACTATCAATCTTCATTCCCCGAACTCGGTTTCTATGGTTTGCCGGGTCACACGCGTTCACCCAGAGACATCCTGAAACAGGCACAGGATGCAGAAGCGCTGGGTATCGGCAATATCATGATTTCGGAACGCCCGGACTACAAGGAGATTGCCGCGGTCTGTGGCGCTGTAGCGGCGGTCACGAACGAAATATTCATCGGGACTTCTGCGACCAATATCAACAAGCGCCATCCCACGGTCACCGCATCCATAGGGAGCACGCTGCATCGCCTGTCTGAAGGACGCTTTGCGCTCGGGTTGGCCAAGGGGGTTGCGCTGGGCTGGAAGGCACGCGGCATGCAGTCAATCACCTATGAAAGGGAGCGTGAATTCATTAGCCTCATGCGGCGGCTTTGGCGAGGAGAGACGATTAAAGGTTATGACGGGGCATTGGGACAGTACCCTGTCCTGTCGGTAGCTGACTACCTTGATGAGGATATGCCGATACTTTACGTCGGCTTCGGGCCGAAAAGCCTTGAACATGCTGGCCAGCATTATGATGGTACGCACCTGCATACCTTCATGAATGACAAAGCGCTCTCGGATTCGGTTGAGCGGGTCAGGGCAGGTGAAGCGGCGGCCGGCAGGACGCCGGGTACGGTGCTGAACTGGTCGGTCTACGCGACCTGTTGCGATGTCAGCGAGGAAACCTACCTGAAATACGTCATTGCCCGGCTTGCAACCTACCTGCAAATACCCGGCTATGGCGATATGCTGGCGCAGGTCAACGGCTGGGATCCTGAGGTGCTGGAAGCCTTCCGCCGCTCCGATGCCGTGCGCAATGTAGGTGGCCTGATCGACAGTGTCGCCACAACAGCCCAGATGGCGGAGGTCGAAAAAGTTATTCCCGAAGAGTGGCGGCCAGCAGCGGTCGGGACCGCAAGGGAATGTGCAGAAGCCTGGTTAACGCAATTTGAAGCGGGAGCTGACGGCATCATTATTCATGCCAGTACACCGGAAGAATTTGCTCCGGTCGTCGAAGAGTATGCCAGGATACGTCCGGCACATCTGTTCGAAGGTCGTACGAATCGACCGGGTTAACACATACACGTAAAAGAGCGGGGGACAGCAGTGAAATTAGGATTGATGCTCGGGTATTCCGGCGGTGCTATGAAACTGCCGGTGGAAAAGGTTCAACTGGCGGAGCAGCTTGGTTATGACACCGTCTGGACAGCGGAGGCCTATGGGTCAGATGCGCTGTCGCCACTGGCCTATCTCGCGGCCAAGACTGAGAGAATTCGCCTGGGAACAGCCGTGATTCAACTGGCTGGCCGGACGCCCGCCAACGCGGCAATGACTGTTGCCACGATTGATGCCCTGGCTGGCGGTAATCGGGTGATCTGCGGGATCGGCGTATCAGGTCCGCAGATCGTGGAAGGCTGGTACGGCCAGCCCTGGGGACGTCCGTACTACCGGATCAAGGATTACGTCACCATCATGAAAAAAATATTCCGTCGAGAAGAGCCGGTGGTTCATGAGGGTCGTGAGATCGCCCTGCCTTTCAGCGGTGAAGGCGCCATGGGAGTTGGAAAGCCGTTGAAGTCTATTCTCCATATGAATCCAGATATTCCCATCTGGTTGGGTACCGGCATGGAATCGACGGTCAGGCTGACGGCTGAAATTGCTGACGGCTGGTTACCGCTGGGGCTGGTTCCGGAAAATTATGAGCTTTATAAACCCTGGATTGAGGAGGGGCTGGAGAAAGCCGGTAAGGACGCCAGCCAGTTCGAAGCGCAATCCGGTGCGGCGGTCATCGTGACAGACGATGTTCAGACGGCACTGGATCGACTCAAGCCGAATATTGCGCTCTACGTTGGTGGTATGGGACACAAGGACAAGAATTTTCACAAGGAAATGATGGTTCGTCGTGGCTTTGGTGATGCAGCCGATCGCATTCAGGAGTTGTATCTTGCTAAGCGCAAGGACGAGGCTGCGGCCGCTGTGCCTGACGAGTTCGTTGACCAGGGAGCGCTGGTTGGCGACCGGGAACGCATAGCGAAGCGCTTCCGTGACTGGGAGGACAGCGGGATCACGGGGCTGACCATCAACGGTGACGAACAGGCGCTCCGCCTGATGGCCGAGGTGGCACGTTTGAATGTTGATCCGCGTGTTTAGGTCATAGCGGTGTGGAGTCGCGTTCCTGTTTTACCCTAGACGGGCTCGCCAAGGTCGCGGGCACGCTCAAGCCGCGTACTTTCATCCTGTTCCAGTGTCCGGGATGACCAGACCAGGTTGATCGTCGCAGGAACCAGGGCACCCAATCCCAGGATCATGGCATAACGAAGGGCTGTGGCGCTGTCGAGGCCATTCGATACCAGGACATCGCTGGCCAGCCCAATGCTGTAAGGCCCCAGGGCGAGACCGATGAATGTCAGCATGAGAATGTAGAAAGCAGAAGCTATCGCCCTCATTCTTGGCATCACCAGGTCGTTGACAGTGGATACCGCGCAACCCAGCCACATCGGTGAGACCGCGCTCAACAGGAAGTAAGAGATATAGGCGACTGTTTTATCGTTGGTGAGCGCAAATGCAAGGCCGGTTGGCAGGCATAAGGCCAGGGATATAAAGACGACGTAGTAACGGCCCAGGGGTGAGTGTTCCCGGAACCGGTCGCCCAGGTAGCCACCCAGTGTGACGCCGAGCCAGCCGCCTAGGGCAATGCACAATCCCATGACTGTGCCTGCCTCCGAGGCGCTGGCCTGAAAAGCTCTCTGTGCGTAAGGAGGCCCCCAGAAACCGAGGCCGTAGGTGATAAAAGAAAGAAACGGGAAACCACAGACGGCCAGCACGAAGGTTCGACTGCCAAACATCATGTTGAAGGTTGCGGCGTCTGAGTATTTCAGGTTCTGCGCCCAGCTGAACGCCACGTACACACCAAAGCCCAGGGCGACCCACTGGGCAGCATCACCGGTTGCCAGGATCAGCAGGTACGCAATACCGGAAATCCCAAGGAGGCCGCAGAGATTGGCAAGCAGTCCGGGGTAGCCGGCCCCGTTCCGATAGATGCTGACCAGGTTGAAAAGTGGTGTTAAGGCCTGCAGTTCTTTCCAGGCTTCCCTGAAGGGGGCAGGGTGGGGCGGTGTGACGAGTCCCTCGCTGATGCCTCGCACTGGTTCCCTGATCGTCGCGACCCAGATCGCCAGGAGAATGCCAGGCAATCCGACGGCGAAAAAAGCGACATGCCATCCCCTGAGGTTAAACGGGGAACTTTCCGGATCTGGGTAGACGCTGTGCCAGCTGTCGAGGATTAGCCCGCCGAGGAAGATACCAATGCCGGCACCGATATAGACCCCGCTGGCGTAGATACCTGACACGGTGGCCCTTTGCTTGGGAGAAAAGTAATCCGCCAGCATGGAAAAGGCGGCAGGTGAGGCGCTCGCTTCGCCAATACCTACCCCGATGCGAAAAGCAGCAAGAGCACCGAAACTTCTCGCCGTACCGGAGAGTGCCGTCATCACACTCCAGAAGAGCAGGCCAACGGCGATGAGGTTTTTGCGGATCCACGTGTCGGCGAGGCGACCAAGTGGAATGCCGAATACCGCGTAGAAGATCGCAAACGCTGTACCGTAGAGAAAACCTATTTCAGAGTCACTGATGCCAAGGTCTGCCTTGATCTCCTCCGCCAGGATTGACAGGATCTGTCGATCGATAAAATTGAAGATATAGACGATGACGAGGATGAACAGGACGTACTTGGCGTAACGCCCTCCAATCTCTGTTGGAGATTGCTTCTCCTGGCTAGGCGGCTGATCCTGGACCGTCACAGGACAGAGGTTCCGCCGTCAACCGGCAGGGCGACGCCAGTGATGAAACCTGCGCGATCGGATGCCAGGAAGGCCGCTGCGTGGGCCACGTCCCAGGCAGTGCCCATTTTGCGACCCAGCGGTACCTGGGCATCTCGTTCCGCTATCACCTCTTCCCTGGCTTTTCCCGCTGATACGGGACTTTCCACGGCCATTGGCGTGTTCATGAGACCTGGCAGGATAACGTTGGCGCGAATGCCATAGCGGGCGTTTAACGCGGCAGTCTGCTCTGTCAGTGCTACCACGGCCGCTTTGGTCGTCTTGTAGCCCACGAGGGGGTAGGCTTTGCGGGCGGCCATGGAGGAAATATTGATAATCACGCCGGCCCCGGCTTCCCGCATGGTGGGCAGTACGTGTTTCGTGGTCAGAACCATGGCCCGCAGGTTGATCTCGACCAGGAGGTTATAGGAGTCGGGTGTCATATCCTCGATGCGCGCATCGTGACCGGCAATACTGACACCAACGTTGTTGTGGAGGATGTCGATTTTGCCCCAGGCATCAATAGCTGTCCCGACCATGGCCTCGATGTCAGGTTCATGACGGACATCAGCCTGGCAGGCGAGGGCTTCACCGCCCTCATCGGTGATCAGGCCAAGGGTCTCCTCAGCGGATGCCAGGTCCCTGTCGGCGACGAGTACCCGGGCACCTTCGCGGGCGAACTGCACAGCCGTGGCCCGGCCGTTGCCGATGGTTTCACCTGGGGTCTGGCCGCCGCCAACGACGATGGCGACCTTATCTTCGAGCAGCATATCTGCCTCCAGTGATGGGCTCAGAGAAGTCTACAGAAATTGCCGACGTAGCGTAAGTTAGAAAACACCCTAAGGCAGGTGCCAGATGGGAGAGGACCAGGCTCTTTCCCGCAGGGTCTTTTCTGCGCCCGGAAAATCTGTGCAGCGGCCTGCGCCACGACAGCGATGCGCCGACCAGCTGAGTGTGGGCGCCCGCAGTCCGCGGGCGTACCAGAAGGCCGGCGCTGCCGGTTCGAAATCAGGGTCCTGCCAGCTGATACACACGTTGAGGTCACCGGCAGCCTTGTGCCAGACGCTGATGGTCTGCTCTCGCAGCTGGCCGTCCCGGAGTTCGCCCTTGATCAACTCTATGCTCTGAAGTGGTGTTTCATCGTAAAGCGCCTGGACTCGGAAATACGGCGCATTGACAGGTCCTTGCAGTTCCCCGCCCATGGGTATCGCGTCTGAAGACGCTGCTGTGCAGGACAGGGGTTCGGCGGAGGCATCGAGTCTTACCTGGATTCTTGGACCGCTCGTTGCGAATACTTCCCGGGCCTTGAGGGCGTCGAAAATGCCGGCACGGGTATTTTCCTCTGCCCAGACACCGACCAGGCCGCCGGGATTCCAGGCCAGGCGGGTCATTGTCCGGTCGATGTCGCCAAGACCAAAGACGCTGCCCTGCCACTGATCCTCATCAGTGAAGCCGCCGGTGCCAGCGTGATTGTCTGTAGAACCGATGATGCCTAACTGGAGTGGATTCAAGCCGGTTTCTTCGTAGACCCCAAGGCCGCGTGTTAACAGAGCCCTGGCATAGGTGCTGCGCATTTTCTGCCATTGGGCCTGGGTAAAGTCGGCGGGCTCTTTGGCGCGGCTGCCCAGCGTCAGGAAGTGCTCAAAATTACAGTCTTCGTCGGGTGCTCCGTAGGCGTAGAGACACTCACTGGAACCTTTTTCCTGGTGAATCTCAATGAGCTTTTCGTAACGGGCACGCAGCAGTCTCACATCGTCGCTCTCTGTTTCAACATCGAAGCTTTTCCCATCGCCCATGTTGGTATTGTGCGGAATCGCCAGCGCCTCGCAGCCGTTTTCCGGTAAGCATTGTTTCTCGAGGCCCTGCCAGAGGTCCAGCGGTGTTGGATGTCGGAGGTAATCAACCGGGTCGGGCGTGACGGCATCGCTGCGAAATATTACATTACGATGGTTGTGGCTGTAGTCTGGCGTCGCCGACCATTCGTAACCATGCAGTGCAGTAAACTCGCAGGGTGCATTAGCATGATTGGTTTGTTCCTGGATTCTCAGCCACTGCGACTTTCTCTGAGAGTCACAGGCTGACGGGTCTTTCAGGCACAGTTCTGTTGGAGACGGGTTCGCTTCGGTGATCGTCGGATTCACGTAGGATGTGAAGATTGCGCTACCGGTTAGTCTGCCTGCTTGTTCAGTCATGACATTACAGTAGGGGTCGTCGCTCCAGCCAGGGTCGGTGCAGATATAGAGGAGGTCAAACCATTCTGCGTGGTCAGTCACAGCCATGAAATCCAGGGGTCGATTCAGCCTGACGGCCATGTCCGAAGTCAGCTGCAGAGGCGCACCCCTGGCGAAGGCGTAAGCATCAGCGGGGGTGCTGATTGTGCCGTAGCCCCAGGCATCCAGGGAATAGCCGGAGTGTACATGGAGGTCCCCCCAGTAGACTCGTTTTTGACCCGGCTGGTAGTCGGGGCATCGCTCCGCAGCGATTGATGCCATGCTGTTCAGGATCAGGCTAAGGATTGCGCAGGACAGGAATATCGATTTGGTCATGGCACCAGCTATTTTAAAGTGGGGTGTTGGAAGGTAGACCAAGCAGCAGTCGACCAAAGGCTTCGCTGGATACGTCCAGGTCAAACACAGTGTGGCCGGACAGTGTTTCCACATCCCGTTGTGCCCGTTGGATCGGGTTGTCCAGTTGGTGCGCTGACGCGCCGCAGGCCTCGATGATATCGCGGATAATGTTGCGAGCCTCTCTAACGATATGACCGAGGCGCACTCGCAGGGCTGCCCGCTCGATATCAGGACAGATATCCCCGGATTTACCCCAGGCTGACACTTCACGGGCAGTTTCGCGCAGCGAGTTTTCGAGCGTCTGTTGTCTGGCTGTAAGGTGTGCCAGGCGTGATTGACCTAGCGCTCTCTCAGATTGCCGATCAGCCGTGCCGTATACCATGCGCCCTTTCATGCGTTCCTTGAAGTGCTCCAGGGTTCTGCCGGCGCATCCCACGGCGGGCGAGGCTGCGGTCAGGCCAAGGACTGGCAGCATGGGCATGCGAAAGTTAGCGGTCTTGTGCAGCTTTGCGCCCGCACTGTCGCCAGCGCGCATGTCAGCGATGTTCTGGCGCAGGTGTGCCGGCACGAACTTGTCTGTCACGGCTATATCGTTGCTGCCTGTGCCGACCATGCCTGACATCTGCCAGGTATCCAGTACCTCCGCGTCCTCTATGGGCAGTACGTACATGCAGAACTCTGGTTCACCCTCGTGATCGGTGAGTGCTCCGACCATGACATGGTCGGCATGCATGACCCCGGTACCCCATTGCCAGCGGCCGTTCACGATGTAACCACCATCAACGGGTCGCGCTGTACCACCTGGAGACAAGGTCCCTGGGGCGATGATGTAAGGGTGCTTGCGGAAGATAGCTTCCTGCCCATCCGCATTAAACAACCCCATGAGCCAATTGTGTTCCATGCAGAATGTTACGGCCCAGGCCGTGGAAATATCGGCAGCCCCCAGGGTCAGGCCTACTTCTATGAATCCTTCAAGACTGAATTCAAATCCCCCGTATTTTCTTGGGACGAACCAGCGATAGGCCTGGGTCTCTTCGATGGCTTTCATGACAGCATCGACCGGCTTGCGTGCCTGTTCTGCTTCGCTGGCGTGTTCTTCTACCATCGGTGCCAGCGCGCTGATGGCTCGGGTGAGACTGATTTCCTCCATGACCCTCTCTAAGTTTTCGGGTGGTTTGGTCGCTGAGTCTGACAGCATAGGTGACTGACGACAATGTTCTGCCTGCACCTGGCTTTGCGGATAAACCATGGGTATCAGACCATGTTCTGGCTGCTCTGCTTCTGAAGAGAACTTGTGGCGTCAAAATGTCGCAATCTGTTGGCCGCAACTGGATTGACAGTGCTGAACCCCGGTACTTAAGATGAATCTTCATGCTCAAAGGAGAGAGTGATGGGGGCGAATGACAAATTTGATTTCAGGGGTATCAATCACCTGGCATTGGTCTGCAAGGACATGAAAAAAACCGTGGACTTCTACCAGGGTTTGCTTGGGATGCCACTGACGAAAACCATCAGCCTGCCATTTGATGGTGGCCAGCACTTTTTCTTTGATTGTGGTGGCGGCGATCAGCTAGCGTTTTTCTGGTTTCCTGATGCGCCCGAGTCTCAGCCGGGGATATCCCATGCGGCAAATGTAGTGGGTGCGGGTTCCATTACCTCGGCCCATGCGTCGATGAATCATGTCGCATTTGATGTGTCGGCGGACAAGATTGAGGAGTACCACCAGAGGCTTGTGGATGCCGGTGTTGAGTGCACGCCCATCGTGAACCACGATGATTCGAACCTGGGGGCGAGCAAGGATATGAACGACACGACTTTCGTGCGATCAATCTACTTCAAGGATCCTGACGGCATCCTGGTTGAGTTCGCGGCCTGGACGCGGGCTCTTACGGAAGACGATGTTAATCTTGAACCGGTCAGTGCCTCGGGCTAGCGCTCTGCCTGGTGGGCTGCCGCGGCTTCTGCAACCTTGACCAGTTCCACCAGAATTTCCTCTCTTGTCTGCGCAGCGGTGTTCTCAATGTCGGTAATGTCGTCGCTGGATAAACCGGCTGCTGTCAGCAATTCCTGATTGCCCTCGCCGAGTTCAGGGGGGTTGCCTTTGGGTGAGCCGGGCGTTGCGCTGAGCGATACCAGCGTACCCACTGTCTCAGTGACACCGACCCCAGGGATCTCGACCTGGGTGAAGTAATCGTTGGCATGTGCCTGCTCGTCCAGTAGTACTTCATTCCAGCTCCTGACTCTTTCCCAGATTATTTCGGGCTGTGTATAGAGAAAATCAACCCATTCCTGGGTTGTCTTGGCCGCAAATGCTTGGCGAAGAATGCGGCGGAGCTCTGTCGCCGCTTCATCGGTTATGCCTTCACCCAGTCTCTGTCCAGGTGTCTGGAATCTTGGGTCAAGCGATAGTTCGAAAGCGTCAGCAAAAATCGCCAGGGCGTCCCAGGCTTCAGCATCCATAACCTGGGCCAGCATGATCTCACCTTTATCGAGCGTCTGGTACACACCATAGAAGCCCCGTATGTTGGGATGGTGATTGCCCGCGCGCTGCAGGCTGGCGCCGGTCATGGCGACATGGGTCAGTTCCCATTGCTGCAGCCAGAGTGCTGTGCCCAGTGCTGATGTCTGTACCTGCTGACCCACACCATGCCGTTCCCTAGCGACTATGGCGGTCATAACGCCGAGGGCTAGTTGCATCGCGCCCGCGGTGTCGATGATGATTGCACCTGGGAGCGTTGATTCGCGATCGGCATAGCCGGTCTGGTGGACCAGTCCGCCTCGGCTCGCTGCTACGCCATCAAGCATGGCTTTACCGGCATCCGGACCCTTCGGCCCGAAGCCGTTGACCGAGGCATGGATCAGTTTAGGGTGATCATCTTTCAGGGAGTTGTAGTCGAGCCCCATTTTTTCCAGGGCAGGTGCCCGATAGTTGGTCAGGAATACGTCAGCTTCCTGCAACAGGGCATGAACAGCTTTACTGCCGGTTGCTGTTGAGACGTCCAGGCAGATAGAGCGTTTGCCTCGATTCGCTGCTACATATTGCGGGCTGACGGTGCCGTCGGGTGTTTCATTCTGCTGGGCGCGAACATAACGGCTGGCGTCACCCAGCGGGGGTTCTATTTTGATGACTTCTGCGCCCATGTCTCGAAGATAGAGACCGGCTGATGGGCCCTGCACGGCGACGGTCATCTCAACAACTCTGATTCCTTCCAGCGGCTCTGGCATGGTTGGCTCCGGACTGCTTTACTTGAATAAGAGGTGATGTTGACCCTAAAGTGTCTGAATGACAAATCTGATTGATCGAGCAGCGCTGAGCTCGTTGCTGAAGGAGCCAAACGCAGCGGACGCTGCTGATGTCCGTTACTTTGCGCTGGACCTAGATAGTTTTGACCCTCGCCAGCGGGCCGAAGTCGCTGAATGGATTCGTCGTCAGCCGGTGCCGGTTATTGGCGTGGGAGGCAGTAGCCGGGGTTTCACAGAATATGTTGATGTTGTGGCGGAGGATGAAGCGCAACTTAAACAGCTGTTGTCGGGTATTGATGCCCGGCCTAAGGCGAGCGCTATTCTTGTCCAGGTGACTCGAGTCACGAGCGAGTTGCCGGTGAATTCAGCACTGGTTGTTGAGTCGCTTGGATATGGCACGCTGCAGGGGGGTGAGGAGTTTCTTGAGTGGTTTGCAGGATTCAGGGAGCAGAGCCCGGCTGCCGCGGATGGCCTGAAAGAAGAAAAGTTGAGTGAAGAGACAGTGGTCGTTGATCGGCGTGAGTCGCGACTGCAGATCCGGTTAAACTCGCCGGCGAACCGTAATGCCCTGTCGGCGCCTATGCGCGATGGGCTGACTGAAGCCTTCAAGTTGGTCGCCATTGACCCCTCAATTGAGGATGCTCATGTCTGGGGAGAGGGACCGTGTTTTTCCGCGGGTGGGGATCTGACGGAATTCGGCAGCATGCGTGACCTGGCAGAGGCGCATCGTATCCGACAGGCAAGAATGCCCGCCCGTTATCTGGCCCAGGAGGCGCACCGTTATACGTTTCATCTGCATGGGGCCTGTGTCGGCGCAGGCATTGAAATACCAGCATTTGCCAGGCACATCACCGCGACACCTCACACCTTCTTTCAGCTTCCGGAAATCGCCATGGGACTGATTCCGGGTGCTGGCGGTTGCGTCAGTATTCCCAGGCGAATCGGTCGGCAGCGCACTAACTGGATGGCCATGACAGGAGAACAGCTCGATGCAGAGCAAGCCCTTGCCTGGGGACTGGTTGATCGTCTTGTCGAAGACTGGAATCTTGAATCATGAATTCAGCGCTCGAAGGGATAAGAATCTGTGATTTTACCGGGCAGTTGGCCGGTGCTGGCGCAACGCGCTGGCTGGCAGCATTTGGTGCGGAAGTCATACGTATAGAGGATCCGGTAAGAGAAGGCCG
>CAXPUI010000349.1:0-2540 GCA_964220205.1 Candidatus Allofontibacter communis
GTGCTCTTCCGATCTCTGGTCGGCTCCTGGTTGAGAGCCGCTTTCCTCTCGGTCTGTTCCGAGCCTGGTCCTGGGTGGATCTGAATATGGAAACCCTCGTTTACCCCAGGCCGATAGTGGCAAATGCCTTTCCGACCTCTGATTCGAACAGCGAAAGCGAAGGTGAGCTCGCTCTCAATGGAGGTGCTGAGGATTTCTATGGTTTACGGGAGTACCAGCCAGGGGATCCCGTCAGGCATATTGCCTGGAAGGTTTTCGGGAGGACCGGAAACCTCATGACAAAACAGTTTGCTGCTTATCGCGATAAGCGGGTTTGGTTGGACTGGGAATATTTCCATGGTCTTGGTACGGAAGAACGGTTGTCACGACTTTGCTACTGGGTCCTGCAACTCAACAGTGATAACGATGAATATGGTTTGAGGATACCTGGGGTAGAGATCAGCCCTGGTCGTGGCGAAAATCATCGTAATGAGATTTTGAGAGCGCTGGCGCTTTATGGCGAATAGGACGCCTGTGAGTCAAATACCGAGAAATGCGCTCTTGCTGATGCTGGTTGCCCAGTCCCTGGTGATATTGCCGCATGTTCTCCGACTGCCGGTCTGGCTGACGATGTTCTCTGTGTGTTGTGGGCTCTGGCGGATCATGGTTTTTCAGGGGCGATGGTCCTTCCCGGGCCGGATGATCAAAACGTTGTTTGTCCTGGGTGCGTTTGCCATTGTGGGCTTCGGTTATGGCACCTTGCTGGGGCTGGAGCCCTGGGTTGGCATCTTGATCGTCGCCTTTGCGTTGAAGCTGCTGGAAACTCATCAATTGCGTGATGCCTACACCGTGATCGTGCTGGCGTATTTTGTTGCGTTGACCATATTCCTGTTTGAGCAGGGGATTCCTTATGCGTTCTACGTATTTTTTACAGTGACGGTCATCACGGCAGCACTGGTTGGTCTGAATCAGTCCAGTCAAAACGTTAGGCCAAAAGAGTCCTTGCGCCGATCTGCTGTAATCACGTTGCAGGCTATCCCACTCATGCTGATTTTGTTTGTTTTGTTTCCCCGTATATCACCGCTCTGGACAGTTCCATTAGAGAGTAACATCGCCAGGACCGGGGTTAGCGATACCATGTCGCCAGGTGATATTGCTCGACTGGTTCAGTCCGATGAACTGGCTTTTCGCGCAACTTTTGAGGGCCCGCTGCCTGCATATAGTGAGCTCTATTGGCGGGGGCTGGTGCTGTCGCGTTTTGATGCGGGCAGCCAGGCGTGGACCCAAGAGCGCCCGGGATTGTATGGCGCTGCGCTATCGACACAGACGCCGGTTACAAACTGGCAGGACAATATGGAGTATCTAGGCAATCCTGTTGATTACAGCATTATGCTGGAACCCACCAACCGCCATTGGTTGTTTTCGCTGATACTGCCAGAGCCCATCGGATTAGCCCAAGTCGGCCTGCTCAGGGACTTTCGGTTTTTTTCTCAGCGGGAAATAAGGGCCCGGCTTCGCTACGATCTCACATCTTACCTGGACTACAGAACTGACGTGAAGTTGGAGGATTTCTGGCGTTATCGATACACCTTGCTGCCGATTGATGATAATCCAGCTACCAGGGAATTGGCTGAATCTATCTGGTCACAGAGTGATAATCGTCCTGAAGTCTATCTGTCCAATGTCCTGAGGCACTACGCGACCGAGGGTTACAGTTACACGCTGAAACCACCGTTGCTCTCCGGTAATACCATTGATCAGTTTCTGATGGATAGCAGACAGGGGTTTTGTGAACACTTCGCGGGTAGTTTTGTTTACCTTATGCGTGCAGTCGGAGTACCCGCGCGGGTTGTTGTAGGTTACCAAGGAGGTGAATACAACGATATTGGCAATTATGTCGCTGTCTATCAGTTTGATGCCCATGCCTGGGCAGAAGTCTGGTTGGAAGCTGAAGGCTGGGTGCGCGTTGATCCGACCTCTGTAGTTTCGCCGGAACGTATCACTCGTGGTCTTGAATCTGCTGTTGAGGAAGAAGATACATTTCTGTCCGATGTTGGCCTGTCTTTGATGAAATTTCGATCGACGCTGTGGTTAACCGAACTACGCTTGCAGATCAGTGCAATCAACCATTATTGGGATGCCTGGGTAGTTGGTTATACCCCATCAGTTCAGATGTCGCTGCTTACTCGACTTCTGGGCGACGTAGATCGAAAAACTACAGGGGTAATTATGATAGCGGGCTTTTTCGGCGCGCTGTGCCTGATTGGTCTAGTCCTGATGTTACGTCGAAGTGTGCGTCGACTGTCACCGGTCGATAGAGAATACAGGAGATTTTGTTCGCTTTTGGCTAGGCAGCAACTGCCTCGTCGAGTCGGCGAGGGACCAACAGGTTATGCGGAGCGGATTGCAGAGGCTCGACCTGACCTGGCGAAAGCTGTTCATGCTGTGACAGACGCTTATATTCTGGCTAACTTCGAGAGGGATGACCCAACTGATGTTCAAGCAATGCGGCGTGCTATAGGTAATCTGCGTTTTAGACAGTCCCTGTCGGTTTAGGTGTT
>CAXPUI010000350.1:0-2073 GCA_964220205.1 Candidatus Allofontibacter communis
ATGGTCAACCACGTCGTTTCTCGAGACGAACTGGACGACTTCGCGACCAACATGGCCGAGCACATTGCCCGGCAACCGATGGTCGGCCTGAAGCTCGCCAAGCAATCGGTGAATCAGATGCAGGATGCCCAGGGTCTCTGGCCAGCCCTACAGGCAGCGATGTCGCTACAGCATATGGGACATGCCCATGAGCGCCTCATTCACCAGAGCGCCGTGGAGCCCACAGGCGAGGAAAAAATCAAGCAGCAGGCCAAGAAAGCGACGCCCAACGAGTTCTAGAACCTATGGCCCTGCTGGACAATCCGTACAGATTACATAAGCACCATAGGGGTCATTCAATTGGGTCAAGAAGGCAAAGTCAGCCTGAACCCGTCTTAACAGGGACGTTAGCGGCGGCTGCACACCCTGCGGCTCCGGTAACGCTACCTGAGTCAGGAACTGCTGGATAATCTGTTCGCGCGTTGACTTTTCTTTTTCGACCCGCCATATCGAATAGTCCTCAATTTCTGCAAGTTCAGCGGCAGCGGCCACCGCCTGTTCCAGGTCTCCCAGCCCATCGACCAGCCCTAACTCTTTGGCTTTTGCCCCTGTCCAGACTCTTCCCTGGGCCACTTCGTGCACTTCCTCCGTCGTCATGCCACGTCCTTCAGACACCGTTTTCAGAAAGTGAGCGTAACCATGCTCGATGATCTGCTGCGTAATATCTGAAGAATATTCATTCACCCCACGTTCAAGACTGATACCCCCCGCGAGCGGTGTCGTGCCAACACCGTCGGAGTGAACACCATAGCGGGCCAGGGTTTTTTCGAGGGAAGGAACCAAACCAAAGATACCAATGGAACCTGTGATGGTCGTCGGCAGTGCCCAGATCTGATCAGCGGTCGCCGAAATCCAGTACCCTCCCGAAGCTGCTACTGACCCCATCGACGCGACCACCGGAATGCCTTTTTCCTGGGCATGTTGCAACTCTCGCCGGATGATCTCAGAGGCACTCTTGCTGCCTCCTCCTGAGTCAACACGAAGGACAATCGCTTTGACATTTTCATCCTCGTGAGCACGACGAATGAGTTTGGTCAGGGAATGGCTGCCAATGGTTCCCGCTTCCGCTGCCCCATCAATGATACTACCCACAGCGGTAATCACAGCTATCCTGGCATCGTTCTGCTCCACCGGCTGGCGCATCACCTGAAGGTAATCAAAAAAATTGATATGCCGATAGGCGCCAGATTCTTCGTCCTTGCCCGCCAGGTCCTCCAGGTACTGTCGGCGTTCATCCGCCGGCAGGAGGCGGTCAGCCGCGCCGACCTTGAGAGCCATAGCAGCAGGATTACCCCCGACTTCGCGAAACCGGTTCGGTCCATCAACGACCAATGCGTCAATAGTACCGGGTGCCAGTCCCCGGGCTTCTTCAACCGCTGATGTATAAGCATCCCACCAGGTATTCAGGTAACCGAGCCGCGCTTCCTTATCCTCGTTGGACATATCGTCTCGAATGAATGGTTCAACCGCTGACTTGTACTTCCCGACCTTGAAGAGGTTAATGGTGACATCAAAGTTGTCCAGCAAGGTCTTGTAGTAGGTTCTGTAGGCACCATACCCTTCGGGAAGCACAAAGCCTTCCGGGTCGAGCAGTATTTCATCGGCATGCGCTGACAGATAAGCCGCGGCCTGATTATAGAAGGTCCCGGTCGCGATCACTTTCTTACCGCTTTCGCGGAAGTCGGAGATCGCCGCTGCTATACGTTCGAGCTTCGGCAATAAGCCGCCTCCAAGTCCATCAAGATGAAGGACAACCACGCTGATCCGATCATCATCTCGAGCCAGTTCGAGGGCGTCCACCACATCCTTGACCAGGGTCTCCTGGGGAACTTCGCCCGTGCCGAGCAGTGACTGATAATCGATTGCTGACTTCTGCTCCACCAATGAACCCACAGGATTCAGCAGCAACGCACCCCCTTCGGGCACTTCTGGTTTTCCTTGTCCCGCGACCGACGCGATGACAGCAACAATAACGACGATCGACAGGGTCCCGAAAACAACTGTATTCAGCGTTCGAAATCCACTCATCAGCGC
>CAXPUI010000351.1:0-6760 GCA_964220205.1 Candidatus Allofontibacter communis
TGACCTTCAGTTTGAGGCTCACCTCCGGGTGCTCAAGCTGCATCCGGGTTGGACCGTCTGCAGACAATTCTGTGACCTCAAACCGCCACGGCCTCTCAGCCACCACACCAATCCTGTCGGTGAGAACCCACAACGCAAGCTGCTGCCAGGGAAGAGCCAGGGCGTCCAGGTCATCACTGCGCTGTGGATGAGCATCATCAAGATGATAGATACGACTGCCTGTATCCACGACCAGTTCACTTCCCTGTGACGATATCTGGGCTACCTTTAGCCCAAGCGGTCCGGTGAGTGCGATTTCATCACCATCTTTGGTATGGCGCCAGTCAACGCCCAGAATGCGGCTTTCCCTGGTCGTGCTGACAGACAGTTTGCCGACCAGCCGCCAGCCCTCATCAGGTATCGGGCCCCGTACCGCGCAGGCAGCAAGCGTGAGCAACAGGCAGAGCGCAAGAATCCTCGACAACTACTCGCCCTGAAACCGCTGCATGACGCTCTTCAGAATCTCACTCTCCGGAGCCCACTCCAGGGCCTTGTTCCAGATTTCAATGGCTTCCACTTTTTCACCAACGACCCAAAGGACTTCGCCAAGGTGCGCGGCAACCTCATCGTTCTGGAAGAGTTCTAAGGCCCTACGCAGGTGCAGTATGGCAGCATCATAGTTCTGTAACCGATATTGCACCCAGCCCATCGAGTCTATGAAAGCCGCCTCGCCTGGTTTGATCTCCAAGGCTTTTTCAATCAGTTCCAGCGCCTCTTCATGGCGATCAGTCTGATCTGTCAACGTGTAGCCGAGCGCGTTCAACGCATCCGCGTTCTCAGGGTCGACCGTGATAATCCTCCGCAGATCAGATTCCAGTATGTTGAGATACCCAAAACGCTGGCCTGTCATTGCCCGGAAATACAACAACTCTATGTTCTGAGGGTCGTCAGCAATAACCTTATCCAGAAACTCGAAGACCTCGTTCTCAAGCCCCCGATCAGCCAGAAGCTGCGCTTCTACCATGATTAACTGCTGGGCTTTTTCCGGTTGTTCCTGTCGAGCCCTCTGCAGCTGTTCCCGGGCCTCGTCCCAGAGTCCGTCCTCCACCAGGATGCTGCCGATCCGGGCCTGTGCCGGCACATATTCATAACCGTAACCAGCCTGGCGATAGTGATCCAGGGCTGCCTGGGTATCTGCACGCCGCTCCGCCAGACCGCCCAGGTAATAATGCGCCTCACCACTGCGCCTGTTCCATCGCACCATCTTTTCAAAGTGACGCCTCGCCTGGACATCATCCTCGTTCTGCATGGCAATCAGCGCAAGCGCAAACAACACATCGCCATCATTAGGGGAGTGTTCAAGGACTTTCTCATACTGCACCTGAGCCTCCGCGAGCTGGCCGTCTTCGAACAAGACGCGGGCGAGCACCAGTCGCAAGCGGCGATTCGTGGGCATCAGTGCTACCTGAGCCGCCAAGAAGGCTTGTGCCTCCTCCTTGCGGCCGAGGGCGCTCAAAGAGGTCATCTTGAGAATGATGACATTGACATCGTCCTTAATGGCCAGAACGGCATCCGCGATCGCCAACGCCTCGGCATGTTTACCTTCCTGTTGGAGCAGTATGGCCCTGGAGAATTTCAGCCGACTGTCCTCGGGATGACGCGAGGACATTTCTTCAATGGCATCGAGCAACGCCTGGCGTTTATCGTCGGGTAATCCTGACGCCTGGTAGGCGAAGACTTCAAAACGGGCACTACCACCCAGGTTTTTCACCTGCTCCATGTGAACAATCGCCTCATCAGGGCGATCAGCGCGCAGCAGCAGATCAACAGCATGGCGATGGGCCGTAAGGTTGTCCGGTTCTACGGCCGCCCAGATATCGACCATGCGCAGAGCAGCCGGGTCATCTTTCAAATACAGTGCCATGCGCGTTGCCCTGGCCGCTACACCGGGGTCACGGGTCGCTTCGGCTGCGAGCATGTATTTTTCCAGTGCGACGTCATAATGCGAGCGATAGCCGGCAATTTCAGCGGCCAGCAGCTGGTAAAGAGAATCTCCCTCAAACGGCGCCACCGGATAATCTTCAGGTCGAGGTCTGGGCGGGGGTTCTACTGGCGCGGCCTCCTGAACCTCAGCCTGCGGCTCTTCGACCGCTACTTCAACAGCGGGCTCCTGAGACGTGGTCGCACAACCCGAGAGCAGAATGCCCAGACAAATAAGTGCTGTCCCGGAACCGGGTAACCTCCACCACCAGGATGAGTTTTGCTTCATCAAACCAGTATTCACCTTACAAATCATGACTCTACGGTGTATTCAACGGGTCAGTCACGTACAATTGATGCCCAGCTATTAGTGCAACCGGACCCGCCTGGGGTTCATTTTACTACACCGGAAACCTATGAATCTGCTCATTGTTGGCATAAATCATACGTCAGCACCCGTTGAACTGAGGGAAAAAGTCGCCTTCACCCCTGAGCAGCTGTCCGATGCCTTGCAGGATCTGCTGCGAGTCGCGTGTTTTTCGGAGCTTGCTGTCCTGTCGACGTGCAACCGGACAGAGATCATTGCCACCACAGACAACACGGATGACTCGACCGTTGTCGATTGGCTGGCTGCTTATCACGGCGTGCCAGTCAACGACCTTTGGCCGAGTATCTACATCAAGCACGATCAGGACGCCGTTCATCATGCCATCAGGGTTGCCTGCGGCCTGGATTCGATGGTTGTCGGCGAACCGCAGATCCTGGGCCAGGTAAAGGATGCCTACGAACACGCCGACCAGGTGGGTACACTCGGCAGCGAACTGCATCATTTGTCCCAGAATACTTACCGCATTGCCAAGCGGGTCAGATCAGAGACCGCCATCGGGGAAAGTTCCGTTTCTATCGCTTCAACCGCTGTAAGCCTCGCAGAACTACTCTTCTCCGATCTGCCCAGTCGCAATGTCCTTCTTATCGGGGCCGGCGAGACCAGCGAGCTGGTGGGGCGCCACCTGAAATCAGCCGGCTTCAGCAAGCTCACCATCGCGAATCGAACCCTGGACAATGCCAGGCAACTGGCGACTGTACTGGGTGCCTCAGCGATAGACCTCCAGAGCATCCCGTCACGTTTACCTGACGCCGATGTTGTGATCGCGTCCACCGCCTCTCAGCTGCCGGTCCTTGGCAAGGGCATGGTCGAACGAGCCATCAGGTCTCGCAAGCACCGCCCGGTCATGATGATCGATCTCGCTGTCCCCCGAGATATCGAACCCGAGGTCGGCGAACTCCGGGACATTTACCTTTACAGTGTTGATGACCTGCAGGAAATTATTGATGCCAACCTGAGCAGCCGACAACAGGCGGCGGCGGAAGCCGAGGTTATCATTGCCGAGGAAATCGCATCCTATCGATCCCGTCATGAATCACGAGCGGCCGACGAAATTCTGGTGCGCTTCCGGCAGCATCATGAAGCCATCAAGGCCGACGAACTCACCAAGGCCCTGGATCGACTCAACAATGGTGGTTCCGCCGAGGATGTTTTGACCCGGTTGGCCAATCAGCTGACGAGCAAGCTGCTCCATCAGCCCACCGCGCAGCTTAAATCAGGTGACTATGATCTGCTGAGGGCAGTTTCTGACCTGTACCAGTTGGACGAAAGAAATCGTGAATAATTCGCTACAGGCAAAGCTTGACCAGCTACTGGATCGCTACGAAGAACTGGCAGCCCTCCTGTCCGATAGCACTATCATTGCCGACCAGGACAAATTTCGACTGTATTCCAAGGAGTACGCGGATATCGAACCGGTTGTTATCTGCTTCCGCCAGTACGAGGATCAGAGCACTCAGCTGGAAGACGCCAGGCAGATGCTTGAGGATTCAGACTCCGATATCCGGGAGATGGCTGAAGCAGAAATCGATGAACTGACCAGTTCTCTCGCCGATCTCGATCAGACTCTCCAGACGCTCCTGCTCCCCAAGGACCCACACGATGCCAACAACGTCTTCCTGGAGATTCGAGCCGGCACCGGCGGTGACGAGGCGGCGATTTTCGCGGGTGACCTGTTTCGCATGTACTCGCGGTACGGGGAAACCCAGAAGTGGAAAATGGAAATCCTCAACGAGCGACACGGTGAGCACGGAGGCTACAAGGAAGTCATCGCGAGACTCGAAGGCCGGGATGTCTTTGGGAAGATGAAGTTTGAATCGGGCGCCCATCGCGTCCAGCGCGTACCACAAACAGAATCACAGGGGCGTATTCACACGTCAGCGTGTACGGTCGCAGTCCTGCCTGAAATCGATGACATTGAAGAAATCGAAATCGACAAGAACGACCTCCGCGTCGACACCTATCGTGCCTCGGGCGCGGGAGGCCAGCATGTCAACAAAACCGATTCTGCCGTGCGCCTTACTCACCTGCCGACCGGCATTGTCGTTGAATGCCAGGATGAGCGCTCCCAGCACAAGAACAAGGCCAGAGCAATGAGCCTCCTGCAGGCAAAACTACTCGACAAGGCCCAGACTGAGCAGATTAATGAACAGGCCGCTACCCGCCGCAACCTGGTGGGCAGCGGTGATCGGTCTGAGAAGATCAGGACCTACAATTTTCCTGATGGCAGGGTGACGGATCATCGTATCAATCTTACGCTGCATCGGCTCAGCCAGGTGATGACCGGAGAGCTTGCGCCTATCATCGATCAACTGATCATCGAACACCAGGCAGACCTTCTCCAGGCACTGGGTGGTGACCAGGATTAACGTCGACCAAGACGACTCTCTGCCGCAACCAATGACGATCAGCGGACTACTTGCCGCTGCGCAGTCACGGCTGAGTCCCGTATCCGACTCTCCACACCTGGACAGTCAACTGTTACTGGGACAGGCCATGCACCAAGGCAGGGATTGGTTGATTGCCCATGGCAACGATCAACTCGAGGCGGCAACGATTGAGTGTTTCGAGCTCCTGATGGAACGCCGTATCGCCGGGGAACCCATAGCCTATATCCTGGGCACTCAGGGTTTCTGGCGTCACGAGTTCCATGTCAGCCCCGCAGTCCTGATACCCAGGCCGGAAACAGAGCTGCTCATTGAGATTCTACTGGCACGCCTCGACCCGGACCCCCGACAGATTGTCGATCTCGGCACCGGTAGTGGTGCACTTGCTGTGAGCCTGGCATCTGAACGGCCCCAGTGGTTCGTGACGGGCATCGATTGCAGCGAAGCAGCGATCGAACTGGCGACAATGAACGCCGGTGAGCTCGACAATCTCGAGCTGCGGACCGGGGACTGGTGCCAGGGTCTTGCTCCCGGCAGCCTGGACGCGATAGTCAGTAATCCACCCTACATACGCGAGCAGGACCCACACTTGATGAAACTGAGCTTTGAGCCCGTTGAGGCGCTGGCGTCAGGCCCCGATGGACTGGACGCCATGCGACAAATCATCCCCCATGCCCACCAGTGCCTGAAAAACAATGGTCTCCTGCTTATCGAGCATGGTTATGATCAACAGCGTCCTGTCGAAGATCTTTTCCGACAGGCTGGTTTCGAACAGGTCACCGGTTTTAATGACTTGAATAAAGTCCCGCGAGCAGTGTTAGGCTATCGATCATGAACGATGAGCAACTGCTGCGATACGCACGACACATTATGTTGCCCGAGATTGATGTAGCGGGTCAGGAGAAACTACTGGCGGCCCGTGTACTCGTCATCGGGCTGGGCGGTCTTGGCAGCCCGGTATCCCTCTATCTGGCCGCCTCTGGTATCGGTTCCCTCACCCTGGCGGACTTTGACACCGTCGATCTATCCAACCTGCAGAGGCAGATCGTCCACAAGACCAGCCGTGTCGGTGACCTGAAGACCGAATCGGCCAGACAGAGCCTGCTGGAGATCAATCCTGACATAGACATCAGAACACTTGGTGAGCGACTGACGATAACTGAACTCGAGTCGGAAACAGCAATGGCCGATGTGGTTGTTGACTGCACTGACAATTTTGAGGTTCGTTACGCTATCAACGACGCCTGCCTGAAGAGCAAAACGCGCCTGGTTTCCGGCGCGGCTGTTCGGCTGGAAGGCCAACTGATGGTTATAGATCCTTTGAATCCGGATATGCCCTGTTACCGCTGCCTTTACGGGGACGCTACCGATGTTGAGCTGAACTGCGCTACCACAGGGATAGCAGCACCCGTGGTCGGAACCATAGGCACCCTGCAGGCACTCGAGACCATCAAACTGATCGTCGGGATCGGCGAACCGCTGGCCGGGTTCCTGTTAACCTGGGACGCCAAGTACATGGATTGGCGCAAACTCAAGCTCCCCAAGAATCCTGACTGTATCTGCTAGAACGCCCCCTTCGCCTGCAGATCGGCATGATACGACGAACGTACCAACGGTGCCGAGGCCACCTGACTGAAGCCCAGTGACGTCGCTATCGACCCCAGTTCACTGAACTCATCGGGGTGGACAAATCTCTCAACTTTCAGGTGATCGCGGCTTGGCTGCAGGTACTGACCCAGCGTCAGCATGTCAACCTCATGGGCACGCAGGTCTTCCATCACCGCAACCACCTCGTCGTTACTCTCCCCCAGGCCAAGCATAAGACCGGATTTCGTCGGGACACCGGTATTCCTGGCCTTGAACTGCCGCAACAATTCAAGCGACCACTCGTAGTCGGCTCCCGGTCTCGCCTGTCTGTATAGCCTAGGGACCGTTTCCAGGTTGTGATTGAAAACATCAGGAGGTGTCGCAGTCAGGCGCTCAAGCGCGATGTCCATGCGACCACGAAAGTCGGGGACCAGGACTTCCA
>CAXPUI010000352.1:0-3719 GCA_964220205.1 Candidatus Allofontibacter communis
CAATTCGTCTCGCTGCTGTTTCGGTGTATTCGACATTGATACCCTCAGGCATGGTGAGTGTGAAATAGATCCTGTCTCCCTCAACTGCCGGGAAGAACTGAAAAATCACACGGCCGCTGATGATCAAGGCAACCGATGTGATCAGGACAAATGACGCAACCGCCCAGGTGACCCAACGCCACTCGAGGGTTTTTACCAGAAAGGGTCGGTAACGATACTGCGCGAAATTTTCCAGCGCCTTGGAAAACATGCTCTGGAAGGCGATCCACTTTTTTACGACCGTTGTGTCGGCCAGGAAGTAGCCCTCTGTCTTCCTGTGAGAGAGGTGTGCCGGGAGTATGAACATACACTCGATGATGCTGAAGATGAGACATACCAGCACCACCCAGCCGATGATTGAGAAAAAACTACCCATCCGGCCTTCGATTAACAGAATAGGTAAAAACGCCGCGACTGTGGTCAGGACGCCGAATACCACCGGCACGATAACTTCGGATGTGCCTGCAATCGCCGCGTCTCGTCGAGTTCGCTCAGTGGCTTCATGACTATAGATGCGCTCGCCCACTACGATGGCATCATCGACAACGATGCCCAGAACCAGTATGAATGAGAGGATCGTGAGAGAACTGATGCTGAGGCCTACGGTCGGGAAGACCCAGATTGCGCCCAGGACTGCGATGGGAATACCGGCGGCAACCCAGACAGCGACCTTAAAGCGCAAAAACAGGGTTAGGATAAACAGCACGAGGACGAGGCCAGCATAAGCGTTGGTGGTCAGGCGATCGATACGACGACTCAGTTCCACGGATTCATCAATCCACACCGCTGTTTTGACGCCTTCGGGTAAAGTTGCCTGCTTGCGTTTCAGGTAATTCTTTACGGCCGTAGAAGACGCAATAGTATCCTCTTTGCCAACCCGGTAGACCGCAACTGATACAGCAGGTTCGCCGTCAAATCTTGCTTTCAGGAAACCTTCCTGGAATCCGTCCCTGACATCCGCAATTTCGCCCAATGTTATATTGGTGCCGTCGCGCTGTGTCACCACGACGATGTCTTCAAATTCTCGTCCGCTGTAGGCTTGGCCTTTTGACCGCAGGAGTATTTCTCCCCCTTGTGTCTTGATCGATCCACCCGGTAGATCAAGCGATGATCGCCTTATGGCTCCGGCTACCTGGCTCATCGTCAGGTTGTACTGACGCAAGGTCTGTTCTGAGACTTCAATGGAAATCTCCCAGGGTCTGACGTAGTTGACCCCTACCTGAGATATTCCGGGCAGGGAGGAAATCTCATCACGCATCTCTTCGGCTAGAACCTTAAGCGTGGTTTCGTCTGTATTACCGTAGAGAGCGAAAGAAATTGTCTGACCCTGGAAGAGCAGGGCAGAAACAATGGGCTTTTCTGTCTCAGCGGGAAATGTGGAAATTGCGTCTACTTTCGCTTTCACATCGTTCAGGACACGGGTCACGTCCATGTTCTGAAGGATTTCGATCATGACTGTGCACATACCTTCATTCGATATGCTGAAGAAGCGGTCCATGCCATCAACGCCCTCTATGGCCTCTTCGATGCGTATGCAGACTCCCTGTTCGACTTCTTCCGGGGCCGCCCCGAGATACGGCACCTGCACCCGGACGATACCCGGATCAATTGTCGGGAATTCCTCTTTGTGCATGGTCGATAGCGAAATCAGCCCGCCAGTGACAAAAATCAACATCATGAGATTGGCGGCTACCGGATTATCAGTAAACCAGGCGATGGCTTTGTGCTCTGACATGGTTAACCCCGGCTGGACACCGTCATGGGTTTCACCTGCATACCTTCTATGACCGTCTGGATCGGCGAAATATTAATAACCTCGCCAGTGTCGAGGCCGGTCGAGATGAGGATGTTATCGTTCTCATGACGCATCACTTCGACGGTACGAAAGCTGAGACGGTTATCCGGGTCGACAATCAGGACCTGATTGCCGTTGCGC
Source organism: Candidatus Allofontibacter communis (assembly GCA_964220205.1). GTDB lineage: Bacteria > Pseudomonadota > Gammaproteobacteria > Pseudomonadales > Azotimanducaceae > UBA9659. Next base: position 1,976 of record CAXPUI010000352.1, read on the forward strand.
AGTGCTGCTCTCGGCAGCGTGATGATATCTTCTACCCAGCGTCCCTTGATCGTGGCGTTCACGAAAAGCCCGATCGGCAGGTCAGGTTGGTCTGGGTTATCTGCCGCTCTTACTCGAACAACCGCGGTCACCATCCTGCTGCGCGAATCAATTTCGGCTTCCGTTCTTACCAGTTGTCCGCGCCATTCGTAGCGCTTACCGCCGTATTCGGTAGAGAGCAGGACCTCGGAGCGATGCTCGTTGTCTATCTCACCTCGATAGCCCAGTGGAATATCAAGATAGGCCAGTTGTCGATCCGCGACCGGCAAGCGTACTTCGATCGAGTCGCTGGCGTAAACAGAGGCAATGGCCTGGCCTCGAGTAATATACTGGCCGATGTCCACCCGTTCGGTCCGTACCAGGCCATCGTAGGGAGCTCGAACCTCTGTTCGCCAGAGGTCTCTTTTCGCCTGCTCCAAAGCCAGTTTTGCATCTTGTAATGTTGCTGAAGCGATGCGGTGGTTGCGCAAGCCTTCTTCGAGGCTCGATTGGCTGGTCAGTTTGTTTTTCACCAGTTCTTCCATCCGAGCGAGCTCGAACCTGGCAAGTTCCTCCTCTGCTCTGGCCCTGCTCAAAGCCGCTTGTCCGCGGGCAACAGCGGAACGATAATCTCTGTCGTCAATGCGGAGGAGGACATCATTCGCGGCGAAATAGCCTCCGGCGACGAGGTTGGGTGAGACCCATTTGACCCTGCCGTTGACTTCAGGAATCAGTTCGCTTTGCTGGTGTGGTTCAACACTGCCCTGCGAGACAACTTCCAACTGAACGCGGTTCTTTTCCGCGGTCAGGACTCTGACGCTCAGGGCAGAGCTTTCCGGCGCCACTTGAGCAGGGGCCGGGGCTGTTTTGACGAGCCCGTAAGCAACAATAACGGCGAAGAAAAGCACACCGATCGTAATGGCAGTTTTGAGTGTGTTACGCATGGTCGGCAGTCCTTGATAACCTGTCGTCGTTGCTGGGCGTGGTGAGGATGGCGTCTTTCACGAGTGTGAAATGCTGCGCGATGGCCATTGACGCATCGTTTGGAGAGCCGGCCAGTAGCGCCGCCTTGAATTGGGTCAGTGTATCTCTGATACGTTCGACATCGATATTCGGATTAAAGTTCTCGCGCCGAATATGAGCTATAAACTGTGTTCTGATGCCGTTGCCGATCAATCGTAATATCAGGTTGCCGTTGATGCTGAGCAAATTCTCACTCAACATTTTGAAACTTTGCCGGTGCAGATCCTCATCATTTTGGTCAATGGAATCGATTAACCCGTCGACTGATTTGGCGAGAATCTGTTGTTCATCCTCTGAGGCTAAGGTCAGTGCAGAGTGAACGGAAAGTGCCATCATGGTGCCAAGCACATCCAGCAACTGTCCAATAATCTGTTGTTGATCGATGGTCCCGAGTTCAAGGAGGTGGGGCACGACCTCCAGCGTCGCCTCTTCAACGGGCAGGACCCGGACTCCGCCAGGGGTCACTTCAATGATCCCGAGCTGCTCAAGCTTCTTGATCACTTCGCGGACTGCACCTCGATTGATTTCAAAGCGGGCAGCGAGGTCTCTTTCAGAAGGCATCCGTTCTCCAGGCCGGTATTGCCCGCGCAGGATTTCTGTTCGCAGGACCGCGAGTATTTCATCAACCTTTGAGGGGCCTGTTGTCACCTTTGATCAGTTCCTTGTGTTACGTCTGTTAATCGACTGTTGATTGTCTGTTGTT
>CAXPUI010000353.1:0-2975 GCA_964220205.1 Candidatus Allofontibacter communis
CCCAGAACCAGGCCGAGGATTAGCGTCAGGATAACGTATGCCGTCACCAACAGGCTGTAATCTGAGCTGATTTCGATGAGTTTTGTGGCATTCAGTTTCAACCCCAGCAGGACAATAGCGGTCTGCAGGGCATACTTACCAATCTTGTCCGATGCGGGAATGATTCTGGCGTTGAAGCTGAGCGATAGTGCTGAGCCGGCTATAAGGCCGATCGCTGGATTCCCTATAAAAATGAGGACAGGCAGCGGCACCAGCAGGAAGCTAAGCTGAGTGGGTAGATTAAACGTTCGCCGTGTCATCAGTGCAATTCAGCAAAAAAAAAGCCAGGTCAGGTGAGTACCCGACCTGGCTTTGTGTCGAATGCTGACTCAGTCGCCGTAGTTCCAGGTGACTGTCAGACCATAGGTCCTGGGCGGGGCAGGTGTTGCCTGTCCGCTGCCCTGGAGGGGCCAGTTATGAAGGAAGTACTCTTCGTCATTGGCGTTGCGGGACCAGAGTGTTGTTTCGAGATTTCCGTTAGGCCACAAGTAGCTGACTCGAAGGTCGAGCACGTCGTACTCCGGGACCGCGGCAAATTCGAAGACGTCCGGGTCCTGGTAGACCTTGTCCTTATGACGCCAGTCCGCCTGCCAGGTCAGCATGCCGCCGTTGGAAAGATCCATTCGGTAGCGGGCCAGGATATTGTAGGCTTTGTCCGGGGCGTTCCTTAGATCATTACCCGTGCGATCTGTCGTCGTGCCAGCGCCACCATCCGGCGGTCTGAAACCGGCCGGTGTGAAGAAGTTGGCGAACTCTGTATCCAGGTGTGTATAAGACCCGGATATGGTCAGGTTATCCGTTGGTGCGATAACAAACTCGAGTTCATACCCCTTGATGTCAGCATCGGCTGCGTTCTGGGTAATCAGTTGTCCGCCAGTGCCGAAGGGTGCTGACTCTTCAACCAGCAACTGTAGAATCTGCAGATCGGTATAGTCCGTTTCGAAAATAGCCAGGTTGAGCCGCAGGCGGTTGTCAAACCATTCGGTTTTAGCCCCGATTTCATAGAGCGTGGCCTCTTCTGGGTCAAACGGCGTGATTGCAATCAATTCGGTTGCTGCCAGACCCTGGTATCCGCCCGCCTTGTAGCCCTCGGAAACTGTCGCGTAGAGGAAGGCATCATCTGTTGCCTGCCACTCAATGCCAAACTTACCGGTGAACGCGTCCCAGTCTTCGCCGGTCTTGAAGTTGAAGTTACGGTTGGCGGAGAGTGGGCTGGGTGTACCGACCCGGGTGATGTCCTTTTCATCGTAAGACTGACGTCCACCCAGTGTGACGGCCAGGTTGTCGGTGATGTTGTAGGTAAACTGACCGAAGAAAGAGTAGCTGGTAGTTTCGTTGCCCTGATCATCGCCAGGCTCGACACCGGGGAAGTTCCCGGGAATACCGAAGCCGCCTGGGAAGAGCAGGCCGACTGATGACGTTTCAAAGCGATCGGTTTCTTCCGTCATGTAGTAGAGGCCGGCAATCCAGAACAGTCTGTCGGTATTGCCGGTCAGCCTGAATTCGTGTGTGAAGGTGTCCGACTCATCGGTGTAATTATTGTTGCCGACGAGATAGAGCGGTACAGCACCACCTGACAGAAACAGGGTGCTGAGATTTGGCGTGGACAGTGGCCAGTCCTGTTCGGAGTCGACGTTACGGAAAGACGTCAATGAGGTAAAGGTGATCGAATCTGTTAAATCGTAGTCAAATCTTGCCGTCAATCCAAAGATATCGGTCTCTGAAGAACCCGGGTCTTCAACGAAATTCTCGTGGATATCGTCTCCATAGTTTGGATCCAGGGAGGCACTTGCGCCATACGGAATACCGCCGGGGCCAATGGCGATGTAAGTGGGACCGGCGCGATCCATGGTGGAGTAGTTCGCCGTCAGATTGATTTCCAGTCGATCGGTTGGTGTCAGACGCAGCGCAGCTCTCAGGCTGTCGGTGTTGACGTCATGCTGGTCGTCGACACTGGTATCGGTAAAAAATTGCGGAAACTCGTCAATGCGTGAATCCACGTAGCCATCACGGCGGCGGCTGGAAAAAGAAACCTTGCCGTAGACGTTTTCAGCGATCTCACCGCTGATCAGGCCTCGCAGCGACCTCTCGTCGAGGTTGCCGACCGTGCCTTCAAATTTGATTCTGGTCTCTTCGGTTGGCTTCTTGGTGACCAAGCTGACAGCACCGCCGATCACGTTTTTGCCAAACAGGGTACCCTGTGGACCCCGCAGCACCTCGACCCGCTCCAGGTCAAAAAGGTCAAAGTCAGAACCCGCAGAGCGGCCGATATAGACTTCATCGACGAAGACAATGACTGACTGGTCGCCGCCAGCGCCATCTTCATTCGAGCCAATACCTCGAATATAGAACTGTGGCTGACCGGGGTTGAATACGCCCATGGTGAAGCCTGGTGTTCTTTCAGTAATGCCTTTGATGTCGACGATGCCCTGGGCATCCATTTCTTCGCCGGTAAAGGCGGTCACGGCGACCGGGACGCTCTGCAAGCTTTCAGCACGACGTTCAGCCGTAACGATAATTTCTTCGATAGCGCCTCCCTCTGCGGCAAAACCGCTGCCGGCCAAAAGGCTGAGACTCCCTGCGAGGGCGGCCGAAATGGCCTTAAATCGGGTTAGCATTATTTCTTTTCTCCCAAAACTTATGGTTTTTTGTTTCCGCGGTGAAACATGGCTGACTCATAGTCGTCGTCATTTTGAGGCAGGATTTGCTGAAATTTCACGATAGATGAAAGGGTTTGGGTTCGATAGGGCCAGATGCAGCAACTCGATCAGACCAGACACGATTCGTTGTTCAGACCAGACTTTATGGATCAAAGTCCAATGATACTGGCGAGGATTTCAACGCCCGGTCTGATTTTTTCAGTGTTGATGGCCGAGAAGCCCAGTCGGAAGCAGTCGCGCCTTGGATAATTGTCTCCGAAGTGGACGGTCCCAGGC
>CAXPUI010000354.1:0-2850 GCA_964220205.1 Candidatus Allofontibacter communis
CCGCAGTCCAGATGGTATCTCCCTACGGCCTCATGGGGCCTCCTTCCTATTATGCTCATGCGATGGTGCGCCATAACCATGACTTCGGCACGACACCTGAAGATTTTGCTCACGTGGCAGTGGTGACAAGGGAGTGGGCCACGAAAAATCCACGAGCAGTTATGTTCGATGACGAATCCCATGAATTCGGCGGCCCAATCACGTTGGACACAGTTAACAATGCGCCCATGATTACCTGGCCCCTGACGATGCTGCACTGCTGTTTGCAATGTGATCATGGTGGAGCGGTCATTCTGGCACGGCCAGAGATAGCCAGGGATCTGCAGACCAACCCGGTCTGGGTTGCCGGTGCAGGCGAAAGTATGGGGCACAACACTATGCTTGAGATGGAGGATTTTACAGCGACTTCAGCAGCGAGATCATCAGCAGCGGCCTACGAGATGGCAGGTATGACTGCCGATGACATGGAGATGGCTATGATCTATGACTCTTTTACCGTGACGGCAGCGATAACGGCTGAGATGCTTGGACTGGCACCAAGAGGTGAGGGATACAAGCTATGGCGAGATGGTCATGCTGCTCCGGGTGGTCGCTTGCCGATCAATACCAATGGCGGTGGTCTCTCATTCAATCATTCCGGTATGTACGGAATGCATTTGTTGGTCGAAGCCTATCGCCAGCTGTCAGGCACTGCGGAAGATGGCGTTAATGGTATTGCTGGTAAACAGACTAACGCTGGAACCTGCGTCGTCAACGGTACCGGTGGTTTATTGTCAACCACCGGTACATTAGTTCTGACATCAGACTAGGAAGCCTTGTTATAGGGCGGCCGCATCATCTTGGCAGCCATTTTCGCGACTGTTTTTGACTGCGTATAGATTGCCTTCGCGTGGCTGAAGTTTTTGAAGCCGTCTATTCCGTGGTAAGAGCCCATCCCGCTCGGGCCGACCCCTCCGAAAGGCAGGTCTTCCTGAGCAACATGCATAACGACGTCGTTAACGGTCACCCCACCCGAGGTGGTGTGGTTAAGGACCTTGTCCTCTTCGGTCTTGTCTTCGCCAAAATAATAGAGCCCCAGCGGACGATCATGACTGTTAATGTAGTCCAGGGGTTCGTCCAGGTCGTTATATTGTTTGACTGGCAGAATCGGTCCAAATATTTCGTCCTGCATCACCTGCATATCATCTGTGGGGTCCAGGACAATAGTGGGTGGAATACGGTGATGTTCCTGTTGGCTGAAATCTTCCTCCGCAGGGTTGATTTCCACGACCTGAGCGCCCTTGGTTCTGGCATCGTCCAGATACCCGTTGAGGCGATCGAAGTGACGCTCGTTGACTACTGACGTGTAGTCCGGATTGTCCTTGATATTGGGATACATGGTAGCGACCGAGTCGCGAGCGGCCTCAACAAATTCGTCACGGCTCTCTTCAGGCAGAAAAACGTAGTCAGGCGCGAGGCAAATCTGCCCGGCATTCATGGTTTTGCCCGCCATGATATTGGAGGCGGCATGCTGAATATTTGCCGATCTGCCGATCACGACAGGTGACTTGCCGCCGAGTTCCAGGGTGACAGGCACGAGGTTTTCTGCCGCGGCTCGCATAACGTGCTTGGCGACTGATGTGGCACCGGTAAAGAGTAGGTGGTCGAAAGGCAGGCGCGAAAATGCACCGCCGACGTCAGGTCCACCGGTAAATACCGCTACTTCATCCTCGTCATAGGCCTGTGCGAAAAGTTCCTTCATCAGCTCTGATGTTTTCGCGGTAAACTCTGAAGGCTTGATCATGGTCCGGTTACCAGCAGCGAAAATCCCGCCCAGGGGTGCAAAAGTGAGATTGACAGGGAAGTTCCAGGGACTGATGCAGCCAATGACGCCCAGAGGCTGGTATTCGACGCGTCCCTTGGCACCGAAAAGGCCAAGAGGGAACATGACCTTGCGTTTCTCGGGTTTCATCCACTGTCGAATATGTTTCTTGGCATGTTTCAGCGGGCCGACAGAGCCCTCGATATCGGTGGCTCGTGATTGATCAATGGACCGATGGCCAAAGTCCGCAGCCATTGCGTCGCTGAGCTTGTCTCCATGATTTTGCAGGATAGCGATCGCTCTATCTATTCTGTCGATTCGGGTTTCTACACTGACAATACCTTCCGCCAGATAGGCCTGCTTCTGTCGATCCAGAACGGCCTGCATTTCATCCTGTGTTGGTTCTAGAGTTTCGCTCATGGGTAATTCCTTAGAGTAGATGCGAGGCTAGTTTATTGGATTGCCAGTTGTGACACCAGACACACGAGGATCAGCAATGTCACCCGCTCTGGCTCCGGGTATGCTGCTGGCTCAGGTGTCGGTTTTATTTTAGGCCTTCATGAGAGGGTTCCGGTCCACATCCGAGGAAGAAGGGCCCGGGATCTGCGAAGGACACCTAAGCCAGGTCAGAAGGGATTATTGAATAGACGTGGGCATCGTGAAGTTTCTGGTGTAAACGTAAACGGTTTCTAAGTGTGCCCTCAAATCTTGCCCTTGTTTTTTCGGCAACCCTCCGGCTTTTCTCGTTGCTGGTCGACATGATGATTTCTATGCGCTCCAGCTCAAGCGCTTCGAGTCCGAATGTGGCTAAACCCAAGGCTGCTTCTGCCGCAATACCCTGTCCCGTGCTGGTTGTTTTTATCCAATAGCCGAGGTTCGCGGTCGGGTGATCTGGTCTGCACTCGAGCCCACAGCCTCCATGGAATAATTTGCCGTCTCTGCTGAAGATCCCGAAATGATAGGCGTTGCCAGCCCGCCAGTCGCTCTCAGTTTTGGTAAGCCAGGCGCGTGTTTCCTCGATGGAATAATCAGGATGACACCAGGGTAGA
>CAXPUI010000355.1:0-4885 GCA_964220205.1 Candidatus Allofontibacter communis
TCCACCGTGATCTGGGCCGGTTACTGGACGCTGAATATCGCGGATAAACGTGAACCGGTTACAGGCCTGACACTCAATTTCATGGTCGCTTTACCCCTGTCTGCAGGTGTCTGCGCTATCACGAGCGGTTTCTCTGTTACCCTCGACGGCGTACTCGCTGCGGCTTACGTTGGCATCGTGGAAATGGCCATTGCTTTCGTGCTCTGGTCTATCGCACTGAAACTGACGCGGAACGCAGCCAGGGTCAGCAATCTCATCTTTCTTGCACCCTTCGTGTCGCTGGTCATTATCAACCAGGTGCTGGGTGAGGCTATCCTGCCGGCAACTCTCGTGGGGCTGTTGTTCATTATAGGAGGGCTGATTTATCAACAGCGAGCACATGTCCGGGTCAGTAAGACTTGAAAAGCTGCATAACGACCACAGATAGGGTTTAACAATAGTGGACAATCGTGGTTATGGACGAATCCTCAGGCAACGCTGAATTTATTCCGCGCACCGACGCGCGACATCCTGCTCGTCCGGAAGAGGTGCTTCCGGACACCCTGCAGTTGGTTCCTCTCAATTCTCGTCCTTACTTTCCCGTTCTGATTCAGCCCATTGTCGTTGATAAAGAGCCCTGGGCGGAGGGACTGAAAGTTGTCGCTGAAAGTGCTCACAAGCTTGTGGGCCTGAGTTTTGTGACCCATCCCATCGAGGGTGATGCCGCTCCAGACGATCTGGCGACCGTGGGGTGTGTTGGTCGTATCCATCGAATCCAGCAGACTGGTGACAAAGTCCAGTTCATTGCTCAAGGGCTCAGGCGCTTTCGCATTGTGTACTGGGTCAGACGTACTCCACCTTACGTCGTCAGGGTTGAATATCCCGAAGAATACGCGAGCGCTGAGGAGAGCCAGATCAGGGCTTATGCGATGTCTCTGATTAACGGTATCAAGGAACTGATGTCCCTGAATCCGCTCTACAACGAGGAGCTAAAGGAATATCTCAGTCACTTCAGTCCTAATGAGCCATCACCGCTGGCAGACTTTGCAGCAGCTATTACTTCCGCTGATCCTGTCGAACTGCAGGATATCCTGGAAACCTTCGATCTCTTTGATCGCATGCAGAAGTCACTTTTGCTGCTGACTAAAGAACTGGAAATGTCTCGTATCCAGGCGAGTATTACCGAACAGACACAGGAACAACTGGGCGACCAGCAACGCGAATTTTTCCTGCGACAACAGCTTAAAGTCATACAGAAAGAACTGGGCATTTCCAAGGACGACAGGGAATCAGACGCAGATACTTTTTCGGAGCGGCTTGAGGGTCGCGTTATCCCGGAACATGTTCAGGCCAGGGTCAACGAAGAGCTGAAAAAACTGCAGGTGCTCGAACCTTCGAGTGCAGAATACGGGGTGACCCGGAACTATCTGGACTGGGTGACTTCTGTACCCTGGGGCGTTATCTCTGAAGACAGCCTTGATCTGGAACATGCACGAAATGTCCTTGACAGGGATCATGACGGGCTCGATGACGTTAAACAGCGAATTATCGAGTTTCTGGCGCTCGGTGCGTATCGCGGAGAGATCGCAGGTTCTATTCTCCTGCTCGTGGGTCCGCCCGGTGTCGGTAAAACGTCTATCGGCAAGTCAGTCGCTGATGCGCTAGGACGCAAATTTTTCCGGTTCAGTCTTGGCGGCATGCGGGATGAAGCTGAAATCAAAGGCCATCGCCGGACCTATGTCGGCGCGATGCCCGGCAAGCTTATTCAAGCCCTGAAAGACGTTGAAGTGTATAACCCGGTCATTATGCTGGATGAAGTCGATAAGATAGGCGCTTCCTACCAGGGTGACCCGGCTTCGGCTTTACTGGAAGTGCTCGACCCGGAGCAGAACAGTGAGTTCCTGGATCATTACCTCGACTTGCGTGTCGACCTGTCCAAAGTGCTGTTCATCTGCACAGCCAATACGCTGGATAGCATTCCCGCTCCGCTGCTCGACAGGATGGAAACCATCCGCCTTGCTGGCTATCTGACGACGGAAAAGCAGGCTATCGCCAAGAATCACCTTTGGAAACGCCAGCTTGAACGCGCGGGTATCCCTGCCAGCAAACTGAAGATTTCAGACGCTGCGTTGAAGAAGATTATCGAAGGCTATGCGCGTGAAGCAGGTGTTCGTAATCTTGATAAACAGCTCAGCAGGATCATCAGGTATTCTGTCGTGAAGTTGCTGGATAACGGCGACAAGGCTATGTCCATCAGCGCGAAGCAGGTTGAGAGCATCCTTGGCGCGCCTGTCTTCCGGAAACAGAAGCCGAGCAGTGGAGTAGGGGTGGTCAACGGGCTGGCCTGGACTTCGCTGGGTGGCACGACACTGGCGGTGGAAGCGTCGGTTGTCCATGATGGCTCGCGCGGATTTCGCCAGACAGGCCAACTCGGTGACGTCATGCAGGAGTCGGCACAGATTGCCTACAGCTACGTTGCTGCAAACCTGGAAAAACTCGGTGTTCATGAGTGCTTCTTCGACAACGCGATGATTCACTTACATGTTCCTGAAGGGGCAACCCCCAAGGATGGCCCCAGCGCCGGCATAACCATGGCGACAGCGCTACTGTCGCTGGCCTCTGGATCATCGGTAAAGCGCAATATAGCGATGACTGGAGAGTTGACCCTGACGGGCAAGGTTCTCCCAATCGGCGGGGTGAAAGAGAAAATCATTGCGGCTCGACGGGTGGGAATTTCGGAAATCATCCTGCCCGCGGACAATGAACGCGACTATGATGAGATGCCTGATTACCTTAAGGACGGTATGACCGTGCACTTTGCCGGAGATTACACCGAGGTCGCCGCTCTCTGTTTCTAGGCGTCAGTCAGGGAGATGCCTGATTTGAATAGCTTCAATCCCTGAGCCGGCCAGCACATCGGAAATCACGACGACTTTATCGCCTCCGACAAAACCTTCGCGCTGTTTCAGCGCATCGAATGCGGTTTGCAGCGTTTTCTCCGGGTCCGAGCTGAAGGCTGTTCGTATCGGCGTGAGGTTTCGGTTCAGGATCAGGCGACGGCGAGTTTGAGAATCATTAGTGAATGCGAAGATCCTCGTTTTCTGGGGATGACAGTTCGTTACATAGTCCGCCATGAATCCCCGCCTTGTAATGACGACGACGCCCCTGGCTTGTAGTGTCTCGGCAAGCTGGACCGCGGTAATCGCCAGGTTCTGTTTATCAATGTCGGTTATCAGGTTTTTGGTAAAACCCAAGCCGGTGAACGCTTCGGTTGACTCGGCAATTTCTACCAACTGTTCGACGCAACGGACAGGGTGCCTGCCTACCGTCGTTTCCCCGGACAGCATGACAGCATCAACTTCTTCATAAATGGCGTTGGCGACATCCGTTACCTCGGCCCGGGTCGGGATAGGGTTTTCAATCATGGATTCCAGTAGGTGTGTTGCGACGATGACTCGTCGGCCCTGTTCAGCGCAACGGTGCACACTGTGGCGCTGAACATTGGGTAGTTCTGCAACGTTGATTTCTACTCCCAGGTCTCCCCGGGCGACCATGACCCCATCGACCTCGCCCAGGATCTCATCGAGGTTCTCGACGCCCGATTGATCCTCTATCTTGGCGATAATTTTGATCTTGCCGAGCTTGTCACCCATGAGGGCTTTGAGTTCGCGGATATCCTCTGCTTCACGGACAAAGGAGAGCGCGATAAAGTCGACCTGTTGTTCCAGCCCGAAAAGAATATCAGCCCGGTCCTTCTTGGTGATAGCCGGCAGGTTAACCCGTATGCCTGGCAGGTTTACGTGACGCTTGCTTTTGAGTATGCCTCCGTCGATTACCTTGCAGTCCATGGTGCCGGATTCGTTCTTGTTGAGGACCTCCAGGTTGATAATCCCGTTATCCACGGTGATGCGATCACCGACATCTACAGTATCGATCAGGTCGTCGTAATTGATGTGGATCGAAGAAGCCTCAACGTCGACATTGTCTCGTACGCTGATGGTTATTCGGGAGCCGTTCTTCAACTCAAGTTCATCGGCGATATCCCCTGTACGAATCTCCGGGCCCTGGGTATCCAGCAATACCGCAACAGGGGATTTGAGTTTGCGGTTCAGCGTGCGAATGGATTTGATCACTTGCGCAGCCGATTCATGATCCCCATGGGACATGTTCAGGCGCACAATATCCATACCGGCCTGGGCGAGTTTTTCCAGCATCGGATACGAGTCGGTTGCGGGGCCGATGGTGCAGATAATTTTGGTTTTGCGCATGGTGTTCGGCCACTGGCCGGCAGAAGGGCGCCATTTTACTGATTTCTAATCGGATGTCGAAAACGAATCGGGCAACCCTAGAAGAGCGTCAACTGGTTCTCTTCTAGTAGTGCATCTTCGTCTCGTAACGCTACGCCGAGACCAAGGAGTCGAATGCCCTGCCCGTGACCTCGTGCCCAGGCCTGCGGCAGCAGTTCCAGGTACTTGTTCAAATCAAGCGTCGTGCCGGCTCTTTCCATGGTTGTCTGGGTAAAGTCCGAAAACTTCAGTTTGATCTGAAGATTCTTGATCTGTCTACTTTTGTGGGCCGACATTCTCTCGGTCAGGTCATCAAACAGGTCTTCGAGTGGTTTAACGGCCAGCTCCGTCTCCGGTATGTCCGCAGGGAATGTGCGCTCTACGCTCACGCTCTTGCGCACCCAGGTCGTTGTCAGTTGCCTGTCGTCAATTCCCCTGGCTCGCTTCGACAAGAGGCTGCCGAGGTTTCCCAGCATCCGTACGACTTCTTTTTCATCCAGCGCCCTGACATCTGCGCAGGTTTTCAGGCCCAGCTTTTCAAGGCGTTTCTGGGTCACTTTGCCGACGCCCGGTATTTTGCCAAGCGGCAGTTCCTTGACGAACTCATCTACTTCATGAGG
>CAXPUI010000356.1:0-42024 GCA_964220205.1 Candidatus Allofontibacter communis
ACGGGGTCCATCACTCATTCAAAAAACTGAATGCCCTGAACTTCGGCTTAAATCACCCTATCGAGTATTTCTTTATCCTGTTACCTTCCTTGCTGGTTGAGCTGACTTTCGGCGTCGGTATTGCAGCAGCGGGCGCTTCAATTCTAACCGTTACTCAAACCTCGATAGTCCACTCCAATATCCGGCTCAACACTGTCGGCATCGGCTGGCTCTTTACTACCAATCACTATCACATCTGCCATCACTCCGCGGACCTGGATGAAAGCAATACCAATTACGGGTGCAGCGCAATCATCTGGGACAGAGTGTTTGGCACCTTCCTCGATCGCGACATTTCTGAAGCGGGAACCGGCCCGACAGAGCCAACCCTTTGGCAAAAATTCCTTATGCCCCTCAAGGAACCTGACGATACTTCTATCGCACCAGGTGCCTGAGAGCGCTAGGACACGGGCCGGTTGATGATATAAATACCGATACCCGCCATAAACAGCGACAGCGCTAGCATGGGGGTAACGGGATCATCAAATATCGCCCAACCAAAAAAGACGCCGAAAATGGGCGCAAGCAGACTGTAAGAAGCCATATTTGATACCGGGTAAACAGACAGTACCCAGAACCACACCAGGAAGCCGACCGAGACAATCGCTACGACCTGAAACGCAAATACCATGAGTATCGTCAGGTCAGGTTCACGTATCGGGGAACCAACCATCAGCGCCAGAGCGGTCAAAATCAGCGCAGAGACCCCGAGTTGATAGAGAAGGTTCATTTCCGACGAGACGGTCTGCAGTTTCAATCGAGTTAACAGGGTAATGGACGCCCAGAACATACCACCGACAAGCGCGAGCAGGTCGCCAATCCAAGCGTCGTCCGGTGCGTCACCCAAGTCGCCTGACAAGGCCAGGGCAATCCCGGCGAGCGCCAGTCCAAGACCCACGACCTTGTTTCTATTCAGGGGTTCACCGGGAATTAGAAAATGAGCGGCTGTCGCGACCCAGACTGGCATAACGTAGAAAAATAAACTGACCCGGGCGACGGTTGTATAATCAAGAGCAATGAACAGCAGCGCGAATTCTGCGCAGAACAGCAGTCCATTCAAGACACCCCAAGGCAACGACCCATCAGTGACCGACAATCGTCTCCGCCAAATCAGGGCAATCAGCAGGACGATGGGAAATGCGCAGACCGATCGCAACCCTGACTGAAACAGCGGCGAGAAACCGGCATTAACGAGTTTTATCAGCGCCTGGTTGAGACCCAGAAGGATACTGAAACTGATGAGGAAGGTGGATCCAAGCGCATCCATTTGCGTTTTTCGTTCAACGATCATTCGGTACTCACAGCGGTAATTTTCGCCAGCTTTTGGCAAACAGGATAGACGCTATCAGCACTGAGACGAAATAGACAGTGGGTAACAGGGCGACATCAATTCTCTCGAGACTATTCGCAGCCACCAGAAACGCCACAGCTAGGTTACGAGTCGATCCTTCCAAGGCTACCGTGACTGCATCTGCTGCAGTCAGGCGCGCCAGGCGCGATAACATCAGGCACAAACCGATATTCAACATACAGAGCAACAGCGAAATCGGTAACGCATCACTCACCCCGAGCTTCATGACTGGCCAGTTCTCAACAATCAGCAAGACGACCACTCCATAGAGCATCAGTTGGGCGACTTGTTGCGAGATTGAAATCAGTCGTGTCGAGAGAAATTTCAGCTTGGCAGCCATCATCATGCCCAGCACCAGTGGCAAAAATACAAGGCCTGCAACTGACGAAACGATATCAAGTATCGGCACACTTCCAGATACCCTTAATGATTCAACGAAGAACCCAAATCCAGATAGAAGAAGCGGCACGGTCAGTAACGCGATCATCGTTGAAATGCCAGTCAGAACAACAGAGAGAGGCAGGTTTGCTCGAGCAATACTTGTCAGGACGTTGGAAAACCCACCACTAGGGCAGGCAGCAATCAGCAGAATACCAATGACCGTAGCCTCAGTCAGAGAAATCGAGAGCAGGATGGCACCCACAATCACAATCAAAGCGATCACGGGGAATGTCAGTGTATGAATCAAGGTTCCCAGCAACGGCACCCGTGGTGCCTCAATCACCTTCGTTAACTGGGATACCCTGAGCTCCATCCCGATCGTCGCCATGGCTGCAAATACCACGACCGGCAGCAGATGTTGTTGCGCGGAAATTTCCTGCATAAGCCACGCGCTGAACGCTCAAAAGTGCAGCAGGATGCTAACCTCATAAAACCACTTGATCAAGCTGTTTTTTATCGATAGCATACTGATCTCTCACCACAGGCCCCTACATGACCAACCTGCCGAGTGACGACAATTTTATCGGTCGCGCCCGTTACGCAAAGGGCCGTGACACGCTGAAAGCCATTCACGACGCGACCTACGACATTATTGTCAGTAAAGGTCTGTCAGCTGCGTCACAGGAGGCAATCGCCTCAAGAGCCAATGTCAGCCAGAGTACCGTCCGGCACTATTTCCCCACAAAAGCAGAGCTTTTGCTGGCTTTCTTTTCAGCCGGTGTGGAACGACTGCAAGCCACCCTGTCATACAAGCTCGCCGATGAGCAGTCACCACCGAAGCACAAGCTGCTCGATATTGTCGAGACTCACTACGATTGGATAAACAAGATCGACGACGTCTACTATTTTGAGTCCGCATCCTTCTGGGGAAGGAACCCGGATTTCAGAGCCCTCCGGGAAACGTGGTACCAGGAACTGGTTGACCACTATGTAACGCTGCTCCATGACATACACCCTGAGTGGAGTACCGATGATTGCGAGGCAACCGGATTCCAGCTGATCACTCTGGTTCTGGGTGCCTGGACCACCATGGGTAACACCCGTCCGCTATACAGAAGAAGTGACAAGCAAAGCTTGAAACTGACTTTGTTGGAAGGCGTCAGGAAACTGATCAGTTAACGGGCTATCAACCAAAGATTAGGGAAACATCATGCAGGTAAACAGACTAACAGGAACGTTTGGCGCACAAGTTTCGGATATCGATCTCTCTGAGCTGAAAGACCATGATTTCATTCACCTCGCGGACACTCTCTGGGAGCACCAGGTTCTGGTCTTCAAAAATCAGAACCTGGATGTCAGTGACCATATTCGACTAGGCAGCCTGTTTGGCGAGTTGCACACGCACCCTTCGGCACTGGGTCTACCCGACCACCCGGAGGTCCTGGTCATTGCCAATGAAGGCAAAGAGAAAAACATCACTGAGGTATGGCACTCAGATGTCTGTTGCGAGCAACGTCCACCATCAATATCAATACTTCAGGCGATCAAGACACCTGATCACGGCGGCGACACCATGTGGGCGAACCAGTATGAAGCACTCAATCGCCTGTCACCGGCTATGCGGGCCATGCTTCAGCCACTTCGAGCAACCCACAAAGGGTTCGAGATGGAAGCCACTCATCCCGTCATCCGCACGCACCCTGAAACCGGCCGCCAGGCCCTCTATGTCAATCACGGTTTTACTTCTCATTTTGATGGCATGACTCAAGAGGAAAGCCTGCCTCTGCTGAACTATCTGATCGATATCGCGGCCAGCCCTGATCTGACAATGCGCCATAGCTGGTCAGAGGGTGATATCGTCATCTGGGACAATCGGTGTGTCATGCACTACGCGATCCACGACTACGCGGACGCCTCCAGGCGCATGCATCGTGTTACCGTAATCGGGGAGATACCACAATGACCGAAACTTATGGCGCAGCCAATGGACTCCTGAGCCGCCGGCACCTGTTAAAGGCAGGCGCAGCAACACTGGCGTTGCCCGTCATGGCTGATGAAGCCTGGAGACAAACCCCGGGTCAGCCAACCAGCGCTTACGGCGAGCCTTCCCGTTTCGCCCGGCTGCAGAGAGAACGGGTCAACGCACACCCTTATGGACCTGCGGCAGGGTCGTCATCAACGCCTCTGCAATTCATGAACGGAACCATTACTCCCAACAGCCTGCATTTCGAAAGACATCACAGCGGCATCCCGGACATCAACCCCGAACGACATGAACTGACCATTTTCGGGCTGGTCGAAAGACCATTGGCCTTCAACTACAGTGACCTTCTGCGCTACCCCATGATCAGTCGCGTGATGTTTCTTGAGTGTTCCGGTAACAGTTACCAAAATACTGCGCCGGATGCCGCAGACATGACCTGTGGTGAGCTGAACGGATTAATCTCCAGCGCGGAGTGGACAGGCGTACCGCTCCACCACCTCCTGGAAGAAGTCGGTGTCAAACCTTCAGCGACCTGGGTTATCGCCGAAGGAGCAGATGCTTCCGGCAACAATCGCAGTGTACCCCTGTCGCTGGCACTCGACGATGCCATGGTTGCCCTTTATCAGAATGGCGAACCGCTTCGACCCGCGCACGGCTATCCTGTACGCCTGCTGGTACCAGGATGCGAGGGGAATCTCAGCATCAAGTGGTTACGCAGCCTGAAGCTGCTGGATCGGCCGGCTCACACCCGGGAAGAAACCAGCAAGTACTCAGACCTGATGCAGGATGGTATCGCTGGTCAGTTTTCTCTGAAGATGGAGGTTAAGTCCCTGATCACATCGCCCTCCGGCAGGATGAGCCTCCGTGAAAAAGGCATCTATGAAATTTCCGGCCTCGCCTGGTCAGGGATGGGCGAAATTCGCCGTGTTGAGGTCAGCGCAGATGGCGGATCAAGCTGGGCTGACGCCGAACTGCAGTCCGAAACCGGACCTCATCGCGCAGTTCGTTTCAGAATTCCATGGCGGTGGCAGGGTCAACCCGCGATTTTACAGAGCCGGGCACTCGACAGCTCTGGCAACCAGCAGCCAACGCGTGACAACGCCCTTCGGGGCCACGCACCGGGTCTGGTCTATCACTACAACGGCATCCAAAGCTGGCTTGTCAATGAGCAAGGTCAGGTAAGAAACCATTATGCATAGACTGCTCTGTTTCTGGCCGCTTGCCTTGTGCGTTGCCTCGCTGCTTTCGTTTCCTCTATCTGCTTGGGCAGAACTCGGCCTGCATCTACAGCCTGCTTTGGGCAAGCCCGCTCCGCATGGGTTTGAAGCCGTCGTCGCGCCTGACGGTTCCGGCGCACCCGCAGGAAAAGGCACAGCTGAAATCGGCAGGCCTCTATACGATGCTCACTGCGCCGCCTGCCATGGACTCGATGGCAAACTGGCCGGCAATGCCATCGCCGGGGGTATCGGCAGTCTGCGCAGTGCCAGACCCAATAAGACCGTCGGTAGCTACTGGCCTTACGCCACCACCCTGTTTGACTACATCAATCGAGCCATGCCTTACGGCAACGAGAAATCATTGCAGGCCGACGAGGTCTATGCCATTACCGCCTATGTGTTACACCTCAATGGTCTGGTTCCAGCGACACAGGTCATCAACGCAGACAATCTCTCTCACATAGAGATGCCTAATCGGAACGGCTTTAGAGAGCTGCCCGGGTTTCGCCCAATTTCTGCCGAGGCAACGCGCTAGCGCTCTGCTTCCTTCTGTTGGGAACCGAAGATTGTTGGTGCTTGCGCCCAATCCGGTGCTGCATGCATGGTCCTGCCTGCAACCGTCAGCAGTTGGGGTGAATCGTCACCGATGACACAACCACCACTTGGTCCAAGTACGCCATTCGCACCTAACCCTTTGACGGGATAGGAATCCACGGCGGAATAAGTCTGTAGCAGCAGGGGTCGAACCCTGGGGGAATTGTTGGGATAGCTACCATGCACCATGCAACAGTTATGGACAGTCACGGAACCAGCTGGTCCTTTCAGCCAGACCACATCATCAATGGCGAGTCGCTCAGCATCGCGATCCTTAATCGCGCCTGCCCAACTACCATCCTCCGCGTAGAGGTCATAGAGTTCGCCCTTGTGGCTGCCCGGCAGGACACCCATTGGCCCCATGTCATCGTCTACATCAGACAGATAAACACCGATAGTCAGCGGGGAGAAGTCCGTATGCGGCCAGAACTGGATGTCCTGGTGCCATTTCACCTCTTCACCACCATCTGACCATTTGTAATTGAGCTTGCTATGGTGATACCGCACTGGCTTACCCAGAATAGCCATCGCGATTTCCGCCGCAAGGCCTTCCAGCATGAAGTGCCGGAACGTTTCATGAGCATCAACAGGCGAAGTCAGTCGACGGAGTCGCGGACGCTCTGCGGAATGATCAGGTTCCACATCAAACCGTCGGTCCGTTTCACCCAACTCTCGACTGAGCTCAACAAACTCCTCCGCGACCGCACTGAGTTCGGTCAGAATGTCAGCAGGCACGAAAGACTCAAGCAGCAGGTAGCCATCGTCGTGGTAGGATCTTAATTGTTCCCTGGTAAGCATCAGTCACGCGCTCCTGGTCCGTATGTCTATTCAAGCCAACCGAGTATTCAGGTCATCCGAGCCCCGCGCGGTGACCTGTTAGATCGACACTAACATAAACCCGCTATACCCGCAGGGCATCAGCGTGTTAAACCAGCCATCGCTCAGCTGAGATCATGGACTCAACGCCTAGACACGATCAGGCGGACTGGCTCCGCCGTGATTCAACCCCCCGAATGACTCGAGATGGCCGTCGACGTTCATAATCTGTCCGGTGACCTTCCTGGCAGCATCCGATGCCAGGAAGATTGCCATGTCAGCCACATCAGCCGCAGCAATAAACGTCCGCAGGGAAGAACCACTGGTGTAACCCTGGCGAATTTCAGCTTCACTGACACCTTTTTCTACTGCTTCCGAGGCAATTACGCGATCCATCCGACTACCCTCAACACTGCCAGGACAGATGACATTGCAACGAATACCATGAATACCCAGTTCCATCGCCAGCGACTTGGTCAGCCCGATGACTCCCCACTTGGAACTTGCATAAGGCGCCCTCAAGGGATAACCATGCCATCCGGCCGTCGACGCAATATTAATGATGTTCCCTCGACCCTGGCGCTTCATGTGAGGGACGACCTCCCTGCAGCTGATGTACATAGCGTCAAGATTCACCGCCATGCAGCGTCGCCAGTCCTGGATAGAGATGTCTTCGATACCTGACGTTGGCCCCTGGATGCCTGCACAATTGACAAGCACATCAATCGAACCGAAGACGTCAACATGCTGGCGCACTGCGGCCACCACACCCTCCTCATCAGACACGTCAACGACCGTATGCAGGTACTCCTGAGGCAGCCCATGCAATGCGGATTCATCGATATCAATAACATGCACGGCCGCGCCCGACCCGGAAAAACCTTCAGCAATAGCTCGACCTATGCCCGTTGCACCGGCTGTGACCAGGACGCTTTTTGGATTATCTTTATTGGTCATCGAGTCGCCATCATCATCAACTCCACGGGTAGGTGACGCCGTACTATAGAGATGCCTATGCTAACCCCCTTGGCTTGTGATACAAACTCAGGGAGCAAAGAATGATTCGGCGCATGAAAACAGGTGACGAATCTTTCGGGGACATGACCGCACTCGAGATTAACGTGACTGCAGCGACCAAGGTTTCGCGTTATGCTCAGATCCGCCTGCGCGTCGGGTACAACCAACCATCGACCCGGCAGGCCAGGATCGATCGACGCTCAGCCATTCTGGTAAGCGGCGAAACAGCATGAACCGGAATGGCCAGTAGCGAGCACTCTCCTGGCTTGTCAAAACGATGAACTGATCCTATGAACGAAGCAGGACCTATAACCGATATTACCGCTGAAATCTGGTCTATCCTGGCCGGCAATGTGCCGAGTGACCTGCATTGGCGGACATTGTTGATTACCCTGGTCATCGGCACACTGATCTACATCATCCGCAACGGTCAGGGCGCCAGGGACGCCGGTGGCCGGGCTCGAGACAGCCAGGCAGACAGGTGGCCGCTGCTCAACTATCTGCTGCCGAAAGACATCTATACGCATGTCTCGGCGCGAGTCGACATTTGGCTCTGGATACTGGAACGAATCCTCCGCCCCCTTTGGGCCGTCAGCCTGCTCGCTACCGTCGGGCCTGTCACAGAACAATTCATGATCAGCATTCTGCAGTATCTGATCGGCAACTCTCCCGGGCTTGAGGTTAACTACGCTTGGATGCTGCTTTACAGCCTGGTTATCCTGCTCCTTTACGACCTGGTTTTTTTCCTGATCCACTACACGATGCATAAGGTTCCTGCGCTCTGGGCAATACACAAGGTTCATCACTCTGCCGAGGTCCTGACGCCCCTGACTCGATATCGGGAACACTTCATGGCAGGCCCGATCTGGGCCGCGGGTGCAGCATTAAGCTACGGGCTAGCGGGTGGAGTTTTTGGCTGGCTGTTTGCCGGCAGCATCACTCAGGCAACCCTGTTCAATATCGGGTTCTTCGCGCTGCTGTTCGGTTTCACCGGATCTTTTCGCCACTACCATGTCCAATTCCGTTACTGGCCCTGGCTGGAAAAATGGTTGCAGAGCCCGGCGATGCACCATGTTCATCACAGTTACCTGGAGCAACACTGGGACAAGAATTTCGCCGCCATTACGAGTATCTACGACCGTATGTTTGGTACCCTTTATGTACCCGAAACCGACGAGTACACGCCGTGGGGGATAGGCCCGGATACCCAGGCGGAATATCGCACTTTCCTGCAGAATACCTCCGGACCATTCAGGGACTGGTACCATATGCTTCGGGGAGGACGCTCACCTCAAGCCGGGGCACAAGTGGAAGCTGATGTCCCCTGACCACCTCGACTAACGATCAGAAAACAAAAATAATCGGACATGCAGCCAAAACATCCAGAACCCAGTCTCGACCGCTTCATCTTTTTTTCCGGTAGCAGTCTGCTCATCGCCGTCGTCGTGCCGATTATTCTCTTCCCTGAAGCGGCTGCAGCGGCCATCAATCAGATCTTCTCTTTCCTGACTGTGGAACTGGGGATTCTTTATGTCCTTGCGGCGATCGGGACATTGACGGTTCTACTGGTTCTTGCTTTCAGCTCTCTGGGGAAAATCAGGTTTGGTTCCAACCCGCCTCCCTATTCACGCTTCAGCTGGATCGCCATGTTGTTCTGCTGCGGTATTGGCGCGAGCGTCATCTACTGGGGAGCAGCCGAGTGGGTCTTTTATTATGAGTCACCACCCTTTGGTGTAGATCCCCGCAGCGACGAGGCGGTGATCTGGGCAAGCACCTACGGCATGTACCACTGGGGACCAGTCGGATGGGCACTTTATTGCCTGCCGGCTATTGCCATCGGCTGCAGCTACCATGTTCGCCAGAAACCTTCCCTCAAATTAAGCGATGCCTGCGAGCCCGTCATGGGCAATTGGTCAGGTCGATGGCCCGGTCGGGTCATCGATATCCTCTTCATCATCGGATTAATCGGCACGGCATCTACCGGCCTGGCCCTCGGGACCTCTATCGTTGCTTCAGCCATTACACGAGCCACCGGGCTCGAAGATGGCTTCTCCATGCAGCTCATGATCGTCGCGTTGGCCACAACCACTATCGCCTACTCCGTTTACCGGGGCCTGGACGAAGGCATTAAAGTGCTGAGTCTCATTAACGCTGTCATGGCGTTGATTCTTATCGCGTTTGTCCTGCTCACGGGTCCGACCCGATTTATTCTTGAGATGGGTGTTGTTTCCGTAGGACACTTGATGCAGAACTTCATCAAGATGACGACCTGGGCAGATCCTCTGCAGCGAGCCACATTCGTAGAGAGCTGGACTGTTTTCTACTGGGCCTGGTGGCTCGCTCTGGGTCCTTTTGTCGGGATGTTCGTTTGCAAGATATCCGAAGGGCGGACGGTACGCGAGGTGATCTTCGGCATGCTTGGCTGGGGCTCTCTAGGATGCGCACTGTTTTTCATTGTCCTGGGTAACTATGCCTATTTCCTGGAAACTACCGGTGTGCTGCCTGTGATCGAGGAGACCATGCAGGTCAGCCCTTCGGCGGCGATAGCCTCAATGATGACCACACTGCCCATGGGCACATTCTGGCTCATTTTCCTGGCCGTTATCGGTCTGATCGGTACCGCGACAACCTACGACTCAGCTTCCTACACGCTGGCGGCCGGCGCCACCAGGAACCTGACCGAACAGGCCCACCCTGCTCGCTGGCATAGAGTCTTCTGGGCGCTGGCCCTTGGCGTGTTGCCTGCCTGCCTGCTCTATCTCGGAGGTATTCGTGTCCTGCAGACCGCATCCGTCGTTGCCTCAATACCCTTGCTGGGTGTCTATATCCTGATGGCTGTATCAATTTTCAAAACCCTGAACGCTCACGCCGACGGAAAAATCACATTTGAAGGAGATCCAAACCCATGAAAAACCTGTTCTCAGTAGACGGCAAGGTCGTCATCGTCACCGGCGGGTCCCGTGGCATTGGCGAAATGATAGCCGCGGGCTTTGTCGCCAATGGCGCCCGCGTCTATATCAGTTCGCGAAAGGCAGACGTCTGCGATGCCGCCGCTGCTCGACTGAGCGATGAATTCAACGGCGAATGTCACTCCATCCCCGCCGACCTCTCGAAGATGGAGGGTATCCAAGCATTCGTTGACGCGTTCACCTCTCGTGAGTCACAGCTCGATGTGCTCATCAATAATGCCGGCGTGGCCTGGGGAGCGCCTATCGAGGAGTTTCCCGAATCTGGCTGGGACAAAGTCATGGATACGAACGTCAAGGGGCCCTTTTTCCTGACGCAGAAGTTGCTGCCCCAACTGGAGGCTGCAGCAAGCTTCGAAGAACCAGCCCGGGTGATCAACGTCGGTTCCGTGGACGGTATCAAAACGCCCGTCTTCGACAATTTCTCTTACGGTCCCTCTAAGGCAGCCATTCATCATATGACCCGCGTACTGGCAGCTCACCTCATCAAACGCAATATCATCGTCAATGCCATCGCTCCCGGCCCTTTTCCAACCTGGATGCTCAGCACCGGTGTCGGCGGCGGTGGTGATGTCGACAAGACTGACTGGGATGCCGTCGGCCGGAGTAACCCGCGAGGCCGCGTCGGCACACCTGAAGATATCGCTGGTCTCGCTATATTCTTGAGTTCAAAAGCCAGCGGCTTTACTGTAGGCGAAGTTATAACCTGCGACGGAGGATCAGTTGTTTCATGAATAATTCAAATCTACCGGGCCGGCTCGGCAACCCTGAGCTTACCGTCACCAAGGACCCTCGCATTGATCCGCGGGTCGCGGCTCTCCTGGAAATGGGCGAAGGTCTCCCGGAAATAGAACCTCCTGTCAACGCTACCTATGAAGAAAGTCTCGCCTTCTGTAACGAGTTTGAGGCCCAGGACACTGCCATGCACGCGGCACAACTGGAAATGATGCCTGATTTCGGCCACATTGAGCAGCGCACGGAAACTATCGAAGGTCCTGATGGTAACGACCTGACCCTTTATATCCACCGGCCTCGAGGCAGTGAAGACAATCTACCGTGCCTGGTCCATACCCACGGAGGGGGCATGGTCCTGATGACAGCCGCTGATCCAGGCTGTATACGCTGGCGCAACAGCCTGGCGGAAGCAGGCATAGTCGTCGTCGGCATCGAATTCCGCAATGGCGGCGGTCGACTGGGTAACCATCCGTTCCCCGCGGGTCTTAACGATTGTGCCGCGGGTGTCAGATGGGTATATGCCAATCGAGAGGCACTTGGCATTACCGGTCTTGTCGTATCAGGCGAAAGCGGTGGTGGCAATCTAAGCATCGCCACTACACTCAAGGCGCTGAAAGAAGGCTGGGTCAATGAAATTGATGGCGTTTATGCACAGTGTCCCTACATCAGCGGAGCCTACGACGATCCACCGGCACACTTGCTTTCCCTGGTCGAAAATAATGGCTACATGCTCAGCTGTGAGATGATGGCGCCACTTGTGAAGGTCTATGATCCGGACGGCAGTAACCGCAGCAACTCCCTGGCCTGGCCTCTGCAAGCAACCGTCGACGAGCTAAAAGGTCTGCCTCCCCACGCCATATCAGTCAACGAACTGGATCCGCTGCGTGACGAAGGCCTGGACTTTTACCGCAAGCTGCTTTCAGCCGGTGTTTCGGCGACAGCACGAACCATTAACGGCACCACCCACGCTGCCGACCAGGCCATGGCTGATGCCATACCCGAGGTCTATCGTGCATCCGTGGAAGCAGTGACTGGCTTTGTAAAGGCCGTCACATCAAGCCGCTAGAGTCCAGTGAAGACCCATCTCAGTAAGCCAGAGAAACATCACCTGTATGAGCAGGGTTACGTCATCATCCGTGATGCGGTCTCCCCTGAAGCAGTTGATGCTGCTCGCGAACTGATCGAGGGCTATCTGCCGAGGGACGAACACCAGCTCCTGGTCCCTGGCGAACTTGCCACCAACGACAAGATCACTGGTCTTTATAACGACCATGCAATGGCGCAGATCATCGCCAATGAGATGGGACCCACCCCCCCTGTGATCAGCTGTCAGGTCGCTGTGATCCCTCCCTATAACAGGCTGGGTGGCGAGCCTGGCCTGCATGTCGACGGCGGCTGGTCCGGTGCCATCCCGGAAGAAGCCGAAGCCATCGACCTGGAAACTGGCAGACCGAGAGATGCAGAACGGTATTTCGGTCAAAACGACGAACTTCGTGGCACCAATGACGGCCTGCTCTGGATGAACAAGGAAAGGACATTATCCTACGGCAGCTACACAGCGCTCGTCGGTATTGCACTCAACGATCAGCTGGAACCCGGCAACGGTCAATTCGCCGTTTTACCCGGCACTCACGAGATCGTCCAGCAGTGTTTCCGGGCGCAGCGAGACGCTGGCGGGGTAATCGGCCCGGAAGGACAGGACTGGCCCAGGATCGGTGTCAGTGAACAAGGTAAACCCTATTGCAACGGTCTGCCCAACCGGATTCGACACATCGCTGAAAAACGCCGGGCAGCCGGCAGCAAATCAGATCAATGGCCATGGCCGGAACTGGAGCCTGTATTGCTCAGGGCGGGTGACGCTGTACTGACCCTGCACAGTTGCCCACATACACCCACGCCCAACCTGGGGCCGAACCCGCGCATGAACATCTACTTCAGGATCAGGCGACTTCGAGATGGAAACCCGAACGAGGGCTCAAGACGCGTTGCACACGGCGTCAGCGACCATCCGGATCGCGGGTATTTCGGCCAGTTTCTGGAATACCCGGACGGTTATGATCCGTGGGCAATATCCGTCGACAAGCTCTGCGACCACTGGAGCGAGTGGGATGGTATGCAGGAATTTTTACATAATCGATAATCATCACTAGCGAGCCGCAACATGTCTGACCCAATTATTGTTCATCAGGAAAACGCCGTAACCGTTCTGTCAATCAATGACGCACCCTACAACCGCATGTCACTTGATTTCATGGATCACCTGGAAGAACTTGTTCAGGAAATTTCTGACACACCCTCAACGAGGGCAGTCGTTCTGACCGCTGAGGGGGAAGACAACTTTTCCGTCGGTATGAACCTTAAACAGTTTGCTGAGGGTGTAGAACGCAAAGGCAGCGCCGATGCTCTATTGGATCAGCGCCTGGCGGTCATAAGAGCCATTGAGACCATGGGCAAACCCTGGATTGCCACCTTGTTCGGCTATTGTCTCGGAGGCGGCCTCGAAGTTCCTCTTGGCTGCCACTTCAGATTAGCCGCTGCAACCGGTGCGCAGATCGGTTTACCGGAGATGGATATTGGTGGAGTGCCCGCCTGGGGTGGTAGCGCCCGACTGACCAAGTGTGTCGGTGAACATCACGCGATCGATATGATTCTCCGGGCAAAGAAGATATCCGGCCCTGAAGCCTACCGGATTGGCCTGGTCCATGAAGTTCACCCAATTGACGAACTCAAAGCTGCGGCGATCAGGTTGGCTCACGAGTTGACAGCAATGCCAGCAGGCAGCATTCGAAGCATGCTGCAGGTTATCGTCGGGGGTAGAGAAAAACCTATCGACGAACTGATACAGGCCGAACGACAAGCGGTGATCGACAATCGCGGTACTGCGGATTCCCGAGAGGGCATGCTGGCTTTCCTGGAAAAGAGAGATCCTGTTTTCAATCAGTCCTGAGCAGGTCACGACGCAGGAAAACAAGCACATATACGGCAATGTAAAGACCAATGACCAACAAGCCAATCCATTCGATTTTCAGTGGCGTCAGCTGGTAGAGCAGGACCAAGCCGGATAACACAACAAAATTGAAAACAACATATAGGGGCAAGCCCAGCCGGTCTCTCGTCATACCCATATTCTGGGTATACAGTCTCGTCAGAGAATCCAGCGAATTGATCACAAAAATCACACCGACCACGACCATCGCGAGGCGACCCGCTCCTGCAACCTCCAGGTTTCCGCTGTAGTAGGTGTACAGCACCGAAAACCAGATCCCAATGGGTATGGAAGGCACGACCAGCAGTGCAATGAACAGGTGCCAGGCTTTGATTCCCCCGGTGAAACGGGCAACGAACTGACCGATCATAATGCTCCACGCGAACCACCAGTAGAGATAAAACTCATGGTAATCCGACATCGGCAGCACAAATCGGTGCAGGTGAACAAAATAATCAGACAGGCTGCCAACCGCCGACAGCAGGCCCTGCAGCCCCTGTGCTGACATCCACCAAAGGCCGGCAATCAGCAACAGGAACAACCAGGTTGAACCAACACTCAGGATACGAACAAAACGTATGTCACTACTCGATAAGGCAGCCGCCAGGATGACAATAGCAACCAGACCATAGCGCTGCGTTTCGGATACCCCGGATATATAGTCCGGGAGGTAGCTGAAGAACAGGTAAGCGGTAAAGGCGCAAGTCGCTATAACCACCAGGTTGTTTACCATTTTGATGACGCGGATCTCGAATAACTTCAACTTAGGCTCAACGATGCAGAAGTAGAAGGTGGTCAGAAAATAGAAGCCCCAGACGAGAAAACCCCAGAAACCAAATTCTATGGCCAGTGGATTAGTAAAGGCATAAACGTCGTCTTCAGCATAGACGGCATAATCAACAAGCGGGAACATGATCAACCCGACATCGAGACCCGACGTAAACAGAATGGCCATGAAGGTAAAAAACGATACGCCCATAGGCCCCTGGCAGACAGTATTACGCCAAAGGCCGACGACAATAAGGGAAGTCCCCAGCGCCAGAATCATGGCGATACTGAGAATCTCCGTCACTGGACAACCTCGCGAGCAGCCAAGAGCCTCTGCAGCCGGAAAGCTGCCACCGCACCAATCAAACCCGTCACCACGATGATCCCAAAATAGATCGAGTAACCGGTACGGCCAGGCCAGTATTCCAGGATCGGACCATTGATCAACGGCAGATAGATGTCCGGCGAATAGCCAATAAAGCTCACTACTCCGATGGCCAGACCCTTGGTCTGAAGAGGTAGATCGGCTCTATCCAACGTGCCCCAGAAAATACCGCGTACCGCATAGGTCAGCAATCCAATCGTCAGAACGATAACCAGCAACCCCGTTACTGATGTGTCCACTGGCACCAGGATAATGCCCAACAAGGAGACGGTACTGGCTAACAACAACCAGCCCAGGGTCTTCTCGAGATTGAAGTAGTCACCCACAAATCCCGCACCAATCGCGCCAATCGGACGCATCCACAATTTCGCTACGGTAATGGTACCAACAGCAACTGCGGACATACCGAACTGCGTTTGCAGGTACCCTGAAAAAGAATAAGTCGCCCAGAACAGCTGATAACCTGACCATATGCAGATTGCTCCCAGCCACAACTCTTTGCTGGCGACGATGATCTTCAGGCTCTCCCACGTCGTCAATGTTGCTGCGGTATCGGCTGGTTGATCACCTCCATCATGCTCGACCTTCAGATCCTCAACAACCAGCACCACAAGCGGAGCGATCAGCAATGCAAATCCGACATAGAAGTAAATGACTTTCTGTAACGCGACTTCGGTGGGTTGCTCGAGACTGGTCAGGGAATAGGAAAACCAGGCCACGGCTATACTCGCGAGAATCGCCTCCACCAGGCCACGCCCGCCATCAAGAATGCCAAAGAATCTGCCCTGCTCCTGGGATCGTGCAATAACAGCAACACCCTTGATCATCGCCGCCCAGAAGGTCAGGCCTGTTGCGATCCCCCAGCCAAAGAAAATGATCCTTAATTCACTATAGCCTGGCATGGTGGAAAACCAGAGTCCCAGGGCAGCCGTCAATACCAGGGAGAAAGAAATCAGCCATCGCGGCGAAAATCGGTCCGACAGCCAACCACTGGGGATATAGGTCACAACAAACATGACGCCCAACAGGCTGTAGCACTGCCCGAGCTGCGTAAGAGTGATCCCAAACGACTCCAGTATCGACACTTCAAAGTTCTGTCTGAGGTAGATCAAGGGATAGATGGCACCCCCAGCCAGGGTGATCAGCGCCAGCTGGATATAACGTTTGGTGTCCGATACGACATTCGTGGCCACTACTTCGATCTCCAGGCGCCGCTAACTATCATACAAGCATCTTTCTTCACCGAAGTTACCATGACATGATTAAGTCGGTTTTTATACAGGAATATCGCAGATGCCACTGGAAATGAATCGCCACCCCTTCATCACCTGTGCTGTTACCGGCTCAGGCAGCACCCAGGACAAATCTCCACATGTTCCACGGTCACCCAAAGAAATCGCCGCCAGCGCCATTGACGCTGCCAAGGCGGGCGCAGCGGTGGTGCATTGCCATGTCCGCGAACCGGATACCGGAGCACCCTCAAGACGGCCTGAGCTGTACCGCGAACTGATCGACAGAATCAGGGACTCTGATACAGACGTTGTTGTTAACTTCACAACGGGCATGGGCGGCGACCTGATATTCGGTGATCCTGAAAACCCACTGCCATTACAGGAAGGAACAGATATGGCTGGCGCCAGCGAAAGGGTTCAACCCATTCTCGAGTGTCTGCCGGAAATCTGTACCCTCGACTGCGACACGATGAACTTTGCCGAAGCCGACTACGTGATGACCAACACGCCAGGTATGTTGCGCGCCATGTCCTCTATGATCCAGAACAGCGGCGTCCGACCCGAAATCGAGGTTTTCGAAACTGGTCATCTCTGGTACTGCAAACAACTTGTTGAAGAAGGCCTGATCGATGACCCGGTGCTCATTCAGATGTGCATGGGCATCCCCTGGGGGGCACCGGATGACCTCAACACGTTCATGGCCATGGTCAACAATACACCGTCGAACTGGATCTTTTCTGCCTTTTCAATCAGTCGCAACCAGATGCCTTACACTGCTGCCGCAGTGCTTGCCGGTGGTAACGTCAGGGTAGGCCTGGAGGACAATATCTGGCTGGACCGGGGCGAACTGGCAACCAATGCTCAACTGGTCGAACGTGCTGCCTCCGCAATTACCAACCTCGGCTGCACCATCATGGGACCAGAGGAAACTCGCGATAAACTCGGACTGGTAAAGCGCGCGCCGAGAGTCACCTAGGGATCGAGAATCACCTAGGGATAAAGAAAACTCCTGCCATCCAACTGACTGGCTACATCCTGCGGAATCGTTAATCGCAGGTAGGTCGCAATGGACGGCAGGATGTCAACGATTGCAGCTCCAGCATTGAAATTGGCATTCAATGCCGGATAACTGGTGACAATCCAGATGGTTCTTTCGCGCGGAGACTGACCACCGTGACTTCTGCCAGTTGCGCTATCCCTGCCATGATCAGTCGTGACTATAACAAGCCACTCCTCGCCATGTCTGCGCTGTCGCTCAGTGACGGCATTCCAGATATAGCCTACCTGCTCATCAGCGAATCTCACCGCAAGGTCCATGAGCTCTCCATCACCGTGGGCATGGCCAATATCATCCGTGTACTGCAGATAGACCCAGGACAGATCAGGCGCAACTTTGCTGATCAGGCTGGCCGCTTCCCGGGCCACTCTGCGATCAATGTTTCGAATATACAAACTGACAGGATCATGGGGAAAATTCTTCACATCGTGTTCATAGCCGTCCGCGATGTAATCCAGCTTTCGTCCGCCGGCGGCGGGCAAGCCATCACCAAGCAATTTGGTTCTGTTGTCTTCCCACGTCGAAAAGATCGCGGTTCTTAACGCCGGCCTGGCATGCTTCGCGATACGAAAGATGTCCCAGTAGCTATAATCCGGTGCGGTAACAGCATTGTCATAGACATTGTGCTTGTTGGCCCAGGTACCTGTCAGCAGGCTCTGGTAGGCGACAGCAGATACCGTCGGACTTCTCGACGGCCCAGTGGGATCGCCACCCACATAGGCTCGCGTATAACCACCCTGGCTCGCTATATCATCAATAGCCGGGGTCTCCACTCGTTCCAGGACGTCAGCAGGGATACCGTCCAGTAGAATAAAAACGGCTTTACGCTCTTCTTCCGCTAGTACCGTTGCCTGCATCAGCAATAACCCTAGGGCGAACCAGAATCTCATGGATGCAGTAACTCAAACAGCAGTTCCAGCGCGTCAACAAGCCTTGGACCTGGACGGCTGAAATAACTGTTGCCATCCAGGACATAGACCCGACCGTTTCGTGCAGCCCGCAGTGACTCAAAATCGATTTGCCGTTTGAGGGTCTCCAACTCGTGGCGGGCCCGAACTTCGTCAAAACCGCACAGCGCAATAATCAGCACGTCGGGATCGGCATTGGTGATCGTCTCCAGCGGTATGGTTGTCGAAGGCTGATGCTTGTTACCAAAGCAGTCGATACCTCCTGCATACTCAATAAGTTCGTGTGTCCAGTGCCCACCATTGAAAGGCGGGTCAACCCACTCGAGGAAACCTACTCGAGGTTTCTGCCTGACACCCGCGGCCGCCCGCCGCACGGCTGCCACCCTTGCTCGAAGTCTCTCCGTATACCCCTCAGCCTCCTCCGGACAACCGGCGGCAATACCCACCTGCCCGATGGTTTCGAATACCTCCCCCAGCGTCATCGGCTCCAGGTTTATCAGCCTGGGTTCGCCTGGCAGCTCAGCTAGCACAGTGTTCACGTCATCCTCTGAGACTGCGCAAACATCGCACAATGCCTGAGTGACAAGCAGATCGGGTTCCAGCGAAGCCAACAGGTCGACATCAATGGCATAGAGTGCATTACTGGTCTTCAGGTGGTCACGGACCGCGGCATCAATTTCCCGGCTGGACGCATTGATATCAATCGCACTGGTTGTCACCCTGGGCAAACCCTGCACATGGACAGGGAAGTCACACTCATGCGTGATGCCGACGAGGCGATCACGGAGGCCCAGGCCGCAGACAATTTCCGTGGCACTTGGCAATAGCGTTACTATCCGACGGGCAGTCACCATTGATCTCCAGAAAACAACCGCACAGAAAACCAGTCTACCGGTTTTCCGTTAGAATGCCTGCGATGCAACGCTATCTCTACCTATTACTGATTTTTGTCGCCTGCCAGTCCGCAGCCAGTCACTTCACGGGACACCCTGGCGAGACCTGGCAGGGTAGCCGCCATGTTTCAGGCATCTACAGCTTCAGGGGGCTACCCTATGCTGAGCCTCCGGTTGGTGCTTTGCGCTGGCAGCCGCCCAAACCCTACAAGCCCAGGGGTGGTCACCAGTCTGCCTCGATATTTGCTCCTGCCTGCATGCATGCCGCCCCTATCGAACGCTGGGACCGGGATCTGATTGAAAAACTCGAAAGTGATCCGGCAGATTTTGAGGGACCTCAAGGTTCCAGCGAAGACTGCCTGTACTTGAACGTCTGGACACCTACCATGGATACCGGGGCTGCCCTACCTGTCATGGTCTGGATTCATGGCGGCAGTAACGAGAGTGGCTGGGCTTACGAACCAGACTATCGCGGTAACCAGCTGGCACAGCAGAATGTTGTGGTTATTTCGGTTGCCTATCGGCTCGGGGCCTTCTCCATGTTCGCCTTGCCTGAACTTATCGAAGAACAGGACGGCAGCGCTGCCAACTATGGATTGCTTGATCTGATTGCCGCCCTGGAATTCATCCAGCAGCATGCTTCTGCATTTGGTGGCGACCCGGGTAATGTAACCCTCTTTGGGGAATCGGCCGGCGCGGAAAACATTGCAGCCCTCATGGCCAGCGCCCGTGCCGAGCCGCTGTT
The DNA here is from genome assembly GCA_964220205.1 of Candidatus Allofontibacter communis. Taxonomy (GTDB): domain Bacteria; phylum Pseudomonadota; class Gammaproteobacteria; order Pseudomonadales; family Azotimanducaceae; genus UBA9659. The sequence continues at coordinate 20,075 of CAXPUI010000356.1, forward strand.
CCACAAGGCGATTCACCAGAGCGGTCCTGCCCTATCCGGATATCACCTCAGCGACGTCATTGAATACAGCCAACATCTGGCTGGCAAAAGAAACCTTGAAGAGCTGCGCGGTATGCCGGCAGAGGATCTTTACGAACTGCAGTCCGGGAACAGTCCGGCTATTGGCTTTGGTCCTGTCGCAGGCGGACACGGCTTACCCGATGACAATCTCTATGATGAAGCCACAGCGAAGCCACTGCTCATAGGCACCAACGATCATGAATGGTTGATGTCCCTTGAACCCGACGTATCGCTTGATGAGACCACTCATCAGTTTGACTTCCATCTTGGTCCCGACTCGCTGCGTGCCATGTTGCCTGACCTTAACGACCACCAGATCGCCGACCGGGTAACAACAGCCGAATACATGTATTGCCCCTCGATAAAACTTGCCGACATTATCTCCGCCGAAAAACCGGTCTTCTTCTATCTCTTTTCACGCGTTCGGGACGGTGAGTTCGGCCAACGGGTAGGCGCCTACCACGGAGCGGAAATTCCTTACGTGTTTAATCACCATGACAGCTACCTGGTGACCAACGCGACGGACCATGAACTGACCAGGCTCATGATGGATTATTGGACAAACTTCGCGAGAACGGGAAACCCGAATTCCAAGGCGTCACCGTACTGGCCAGCCTACCAGGCATCTTCACGGCTTGTCATGACACTGAACCAGCAACTATCAGTCGGTAGAGCGAGAGATCTCAGCCTGTGCGTTTCGCCCTGATTGAAACTGTAACGTCGTTAAAAACCTGATACCGGCCTGCCGGCAATAAAGTCATTGATCAGTTCAGCCAGTTCCGGTCCTGCATCTTCCTGGACGAAGTGCCCGGCATCCCTGATTGTTACGCTGGTTGCTCCCGGTATCCTGTCAATGAAAGCCTGCTCGCCTCCCTTCGTAATCGGGTCCGAGTCGGTAAACGCAACAAGAAACGGTTTCTGCCAGCTTTCAAAGGTTTCCTGCCACACCTTTTCATTCTCCCTGAGCTGGGAAAGTACAAGGTAAGGCATTATCTGGATGGCGGCCTTGTAATCCTTATTGGGAAAAGGCGCTTCATAACCCGCCACCGAATCAACTACACCTCCCAATGTACTCATCACATCACCCACCGGCAGGTCGTCGACATGGTAGGAATAAGCCACCCACCTGGGAAAGCTCAGATCAGCACGCAGCTCCGCCATGGAGAGGTCACCAAGCCACCAGACCAGAGTTCTGAAAAAAGGATATCCCAGCCAGCCGCCCAATCCTGCCGCGGCAGGCAGACCGGTATTTGAAACCACCACTCGCGCAAAACGCTGGGGCACTTGTGCAATCACCCGTAAGCCGATCAATCCTCCCCAGTCCTGGCCAAAGAAAGTCGCTTCCTGGAGGTCCAACCGCTCAATCAGCGCAGTCATCATCCTGACCTGCAACTCATAACTGTAATCTGCTTCTTCCCGCAGCTTGTCTGACTTACCGAATCCGACCAGGTCGGGGACGATGACACGATGACCCGCCGCTGTGAGAACCGGGATCATCTTCCTGAAGAGATAGCTCCAGGTTGGCTCACCGTGCAACAGGAATACAGGCGCTGCTGTAGCAGGACCTTCATCCAGGTAATGTATTCGAAGACCATCGATCTCCATATAGTTCGGCCGCCAGGGATAGTCGGCTAGATCCTTGAAGCGCTCATCCGGCGTCCGCAACACATGTCGCCTGGGAACCCGGTGAAATTCCGGTAACTGACACAGTCGCTCCATCCGAGTGACAGAACCATCGACATATTCCCACACCAGCTGATCACCTTCCATGTATCGCCGAACGACAACAGGTCCCCAACCCAGAACATGAAAGTCCAGAACACCATCATTCCATATCATGCTCGCGGAGGTTCTCGGACAATAGCTGGTGTCGCCGATTCGAAACCGGACACCACCTTCAGTGTCATTGGTGTTCAGACCACCTGTGCTGTTGGGTCCGTAGTCATGAATAACACCTGCGGCAGTGACCACCGTTCTCGAACCGCATTGTTCGATCCTTTCAACATGGCCGCTCCTGCCACTGACCGCCTGCCAGAGACCACGGATATCATCTGCCCCATCTACGAGGGGCTCCGTGCATTCCTCCAGAATCGGTCCGGGGAAATGTTCATAACTGCAACCCGGCGTGTTGCCTTTGGGTATATCTCTGGCTTGCTTACCGCGACCGTCCAATACCGGCAGGTCACAATAATTGACCAGGCGGCCATCCGCAGCGAGGGTGGCAGGATCAGTCATGACATCGGGTCTTGCCGAAAAAAAGACAAACAGGAACAGGCCCAGGACGGACAGCGCAAGCAGCGCTAGCACATGGATGAGGACTCTCATTAACAATGATACCGCTAGGTTCGGACAGGCGAACATTACAAAAAAGCGCACCGGATTAGTAGGATGGCGACGCAACGTGCATGATCTATCGCTGAATTACTGAGCTAGCGTCTGCAAGCCGTCATCGAATCCGACAAGACAAGCATCGCAGCCCAGACTCGAACAATGGTCACGCCCCCCTTTTGCAACGCCATCACAGCATTGGTCTTTACCGTCACTTGCCTCCCTCTATGCCGGTCTTCATCTGAGAACAGGGCGGCAGTGACACAGATCGTTATATCGACTGGATGCGGCGATAAGGGCTTTTCGAATCAAACACCCAAGCCACTTCTTCAGGAGACTCCCGGGGTATCTCGCTCGACAACGCCGCCTGACCGGTCACTGGCCGAGTGATCGGTTCGCTGCGGCGATGGCGGCAAACTCTTCTTCGGGCGCCTCGGCGACCAGGTGATGACGACTGTAGAAGAAGAAATAAAGGATCAGCACCAGGTAAAAAACACTGCCCCATGCTGCCGCTTCCAGGTTCACAAGAAACGTTGATGCGAACGCCACGATGGCCAACACGAATGCCGTTCCGGATGTCAGCGACCCTCCGGGAGTGCGATAAGGCCGTTCAAGATCAGGTTCCTTGTAACGCAGGATGATATGAGACAGCGTCATCAGCGCATAGGAGATAGTCGCCCCAAAAACCGCCATCGCAATCATCAGGTCTCCCTCTCCCGTGAGGGAGAACAGGAAGCCAATACCACCGGGAATAATCAGGGCAAGACTAGGCGTTCTGCGCTTGCTGGTCACGGACAGGAAACGCGGGAGATAGCCTGCCCTCGAAAGAGCAAAGACCTGCCGTGAATAGGCATAAATGATCGAGAAGAAACTGGCGATAAGTCCGGCAAGCCCAACCGCGTTAACGAACACAGCGGCCAGCGAATCTTCACCATAAACCGCCTGCAGAGCACCGACCAGCGGCGCGCCATGATCCTTCATGTAATTTGCACCCGCAGCGGCCGGGGCCAGGAACAGGACCAATGCGCCAAACGCCAGAAGGATCAGCATGGCAACAATAATCCCCCTCGGCATATCCGTGCCTGGATCACGGCATTCCTCCGCGGCCAGTGGCACGCCCTCCACAGCGAGGAACAACCACATGGCGAACGGCAAGGCGGCCCAGATGCCGATGTAACCTTCGGGCAGGAACGCACTGCTGCCTGCGGCACCGGAATTGACAGGAATATCAATCAGGTTGCTCAGCTCGATGGCGGGGATCATCCCGATGAAAAAAACAAGCAACGCCAGGACGGCAACAGCCGTTATCACCAGCATTACTCTCAGCGCTTCGCCTACACCCCATAGATGAATACCCACAAACACCAGGTAGAAGACCCCGTAGACTAAGGGCCCATCCAGGCCCATTAACTCATTGCAGTAGGCCCCGATGAACACAGCGATCGCCGCAGGAGCAAACATGTACTCCAGCAAGATAGCAGTTCCCGTAAGAAAGCCGAAAGTCGGCCCCATGGCACGTCGCGCATAACTGTAACCTCCGCCTGCCGTTGGCAGACACGCGGCAAGCTCCGCCAGTGAAAGAACCATACAGGTATACATAGCGCCTACCAGCAGCGTCGCAATCAGCAAACCACCGAACCCGCCTTCTGCAAGCCCGAAATTCCAACCCGCGAAATCGCCGGAAATGACATAGGAGACACCCAGGCCGGCCAGCAACACCCAGCCGGCAGCACCTCGTTTAAGCTGTCGCGACTCAAGGTAGTCCTCTGAAACTGACTCGTATTGAATGTTGTTCGTCATAACGCCCTCGTTTTTCTTATCCGGCCGATCTTCCTGCGGGTTGCCGCGACTTTATTGCTCCACTCCTCCTGCACTCCTATTGCAATCCTCCTGCTCAAGCTCCAGGTGACGACTGGAGGCGGTGACTTCTCAGTTCAAGGAGCGGGACCAGGGCTTCACAGCCTCGTAACAGCCTAACAGATGTACAGTCCCCGGCGACAATATCGACTATATATCCTGGCGATGGGCAACGATGACCTCACTACCCGGACCTTCAGGTTCATCATCCACCAGAACCTCGGGGAAACCCGGTGCTCTCAGGTCCGTATCACAGTCGTCTTCGAGACGTTTTACCACCATGGTGGACCATGCTCGCGGACCGTAACGCTCAAGACCATCTTGGATAATATCCACGGCAAGCGGCGATAATTCGAGTGGAACGTGGTGCTTTTTACCCAGACTGTCAAAGAGCGTTAGATCCTTTAGTTCGAGATCCATGGTGAAGTCAACAGCATAGCTGCCGTTTAGAATAAGCTGGCCCTCCGTCTCATGAACGAAGGAATTCCCCGAGGAGATCCTAATCGCATCATAAGCGACGGCGAGATCAATACCCGCCTGCTTGGCAACCATGAGTGCCTCACCCGTTGCGATCAGTTGCACCCCGGCCAGGTAATTGGTCGCAACCTTAAGCACGGAGGCCGATCCCAGCCGTCCGGTATGCAGGACCTTCCTGCCAATTACGGTCAGGATCGGCAGCACTTTCTGAAAGGCGGCTCTGTCTCCACCAGCAAAAATTGCGATATTGCCGGTCGCCGCCCGGTGACACCCTCCGGATACCGGCGCGTCCAATGCGAAAGCGCCGAGGTCCTTTACCTTCTGTCCAAGACGGCAGACTTCTTCTTCATCCGAAGAACTCATTTCCAGCCATATCTTGCCGGGTTCAAGGCCTTCGAGGACACCATTGGCCTCTTCCATCACAGCGGCAGACACCGCTGGCGATGGCAGGCAGGTAATCACCACATCCGAGTGACGGGCAAGTTCCAATCCACTATCAGCCCAGCCAGCACCCGCCGCCAGCAACGTTGCAGCAGCATCCGGCTCGATGTCATGAACCATCAAATCGTAACCATGACGTAACAGGCTACCCGCCAGCTTACCCCCCACATTACCCAGCCCAATGAATCCAACGCGCATGCTTCTGCCTTTTTTATGTTTGCCACCGCAATTTACACCGCACCCCATAACCTGGGAAGCACTAGCTGCTTTTGCGGCAGGCCCTTCAACAGGCGAGCCACTGCCTAGACTTTTATCAGACCGTCAGTCACGTAATAATGACAGGCACCGCCACAGGGTCGGAAGCAATCACCATGGAATCCTACAATCAGAATGCTATACGCACAGCGGCAAAAGTTTCCGAGTACCGTCGACAACGCAAAGCCAGTATCGATCGAACACGAGAGCAACTGTTTCCTGCATCTGATCCGACCGGTCTGGGTGTCACACTGGAATACGAGAAGATGGGCAATCAACCCGTATCGGAGCAGTTAGCCGAACGTGCTGAAGCCCTCGGACTGGAGTTTGAACACCTGGGCGTGACCCTGGGCACTGTCATCCACAACGCCTGCCTGAAAGGTACTCCAGCGCCTGAATTGATCAGCGTTATCAGGGCAACGCTCCTGGAACGCAAAGTCATCTTCTTCCGTGATCAGCACCTTGATGAGGACGAGCAGGTGCAATTTGCACAATGCTTCGGCGAACTCGACGCCTTCCCATTCGGCAAGCCCGGCAAGAACCCTTATATCCTGGAAATCGTTCATGATGAAAAATCTCCCGGTGTAGAGAACGGCTTTCATACTGACGTGACCTGGATGGAAAAGCCTTCATTAGGCTCAGTCGCACAACTGACAACGGCACCACCACAGGGAGGCGACACCTTATTTTCAGACAGTCACGCCTGCTACCTGGGCTTACCTAAAAATCTCCAGGCAGAAATAGAATATCTCAACGGTATCCATGACTATCGAAACTTTCTCGGCCGGGGTGAGCATGCCCTGCCACCGCAACTGATCGCAGAGATCAAAGCGTCAATTCCTTTCGGGGTCAGCCACCCGCTGGTACGCACGCATCCCGAAACCGGGAAACCAGCACTTTACCTGCACGGTGGTTTTCTACGTCATGACTCTCTGTATGATCGGCGCTCCGGCGAATCAATCGGTTCTGATAAGTCACTGGGTATCGTCAGCCAGCTGCTCTCTCGCCACAACCGGCCCGAATACATCTGCCGGTTCAAGTGGCAGGCTGGCTCTATCGCATTCTGGGATAATCGCGCAGTTCAGCATTACGCTGCCAGCGATTACTACCCCCATCGCAGGGTTCTCAGACGAGTAACGGTATCCGGGGATAGACCCTATTACGAACCAGCCAACTAGTCTTCCAGGCTATTCCGGTACGACCCGCCGATTAGTCACGTAGTGAAACACGAAGCCACCGATCGCCCCGGCTAATCCCTGCGCAAGGAGACCAGCGATTTCCCGCGTCGGCGCAATGCCGCTCAAACCGAGCACGGCCTTAAGAATGACGTGAATGGCGAGCATCGCAACAAAACCCGCGGACACATATCCAACCAGCCTGAGGTCGGGGAACCGGCGAATGATCAGGCCAGCGGTGGGCAGGGCGATTAATAACCCTATCGCAATGAGCACCAGATAAATGTCATACATATGGGTCACATCATGCAACATCGCATCGAAACGCTGCCCTATCGAAACCTCAAATCCCATGGCTGTTACGGCAGCAATATTGCCCTGGCTGACAAATAAGGCACCGGCGATATAGGCAACCAGTACGGCCAACACATACCCTGAAATAACTTTCATCGACACTCCAACAAATTCTCCACGCCCACGTATAATAGCGGCTTTATCAAGCACGCTGAACTGTTATGCGAACATTGCTCTTTCTACTGCTCACTTTTCCCCACTTCGTCAACGCCGAAATCTACCAGACAGAAGTCATCGCCGAGGGCCTGTCACACCCCTGGTCAATTGATTTCCTGCCCGATGGGGGTTATCTGGTCGCCATGAAATCCGGGGAAGTCCGACAAATATCCAGTAACGGCCAGGTTGGAGAAGTCATCAGCGGGGGACCAGTTACTCATTTCCAGGGACAGGGTGGCTACTTCGATATTCTGCTTGACCCGAACTACCTCGAGAACAATTTAGTCTACCTCAGTTATGCCGGAGGCCCCGCCAAAGCGAATGCCACCACCATTATGAAAGCCAGGCTGTCGGACAACAGCTTCCTCGCAACAGACATCATTTACCGCGCCACGCCCACCAAGGACACACCTGCCCACTACGGCGGTAAGATGCACTTCCTGGCGGATGGCACTCTTCTGGTGACCACCGGCGACGGCTTCGAATACCGCGAGGGCGCTCAGGATACGTTCGGACATTTCGGCAAGGTCATCCGTATCGACACCAACGGGAATGCTCCTGCAGACAATCCCTTCGCCGATGGCAACCAAGGAGACACCAAGGTCTACTCCTACGGCCATCGCAACCCGCAGGGTCTGGACGTCTCGGTAGACGGCACCATATACCTGCATGAGCACGGCCCGAAAGGCGGCGACGAATTGAATCGCATTACAGCGGGTGCTAACTATGGCTGGCCTGCCGTCACTTACGGCGACAACTACAGCGGTGCCTACGTCTCACCACTGACAGCCTACCCTGGCACAGAGCAGCCGCTTCACTACTGGGTCCCCAGTATCGCACCGTCCGGCCTGGTTGTTTATCAAGGTGATATGTTCCCGGAGTGGCAGGGTGATCTCCTCGTTGGCGCACTGGTCGATATGGAGGTCCGGCGCCTGGTCCTTGAAGATGGTATCGTCGTGGACGAAGTGGCACTGTTTTCAGAACTGGCAGAACGGATCAGGGACATTCGCGAGGCCCCCAGCGGAGCACTTTATATCCTGACAGACGGCGAAGGAGGCAAAGTCATTCGCGTGACTCGGCGTTAACCGCAAAGAGTCGAATACAGACGGCTGGCTGGGCCCAATGAACTAACGCGAGGCAAGCGCTTCACGATAGGGACTGACGTCCATACCAAACATACCAAACCTAGCCTCTACTGCCGCAAGTGTGACTTCGCACCAGTAATCGCTACCTGGCTGAGGAAAGCCCAGGACCGCCCGCTGCTCCAGCGACGCACCGCCAATCAGCCTTTCAAGAAATTTGTTGTCCCGGTATGCACTCCACGCCCAGCCCACGTGCAGGGTGCTTATCCACTCAGCATAGGCTCGCCTGAAGGTCAGGTTCTGCACAATACGGCGACTGCCGGGCACCATGGGCGTGCCCCGATGCCAGGTATCGTGCCGATAGAAAAGGATATCGCCAGGCTGGAAGGCCACATGCTGTTCACGTTCATAAAGTGAAAGTCGCCAGTCGGAGAGTTCAGGACGCTGCGTCGAAAAATAAGCTTCTGCACTGGGCCTGTCATTAATGTAGCGAAGATCGCCGATGCCCGGCGAATCCACGATGGGCCATCGATAAGCCGGGTCATCAGGACCTTGTCTCGGCACAACGGCCGTACCGCCGCCTGCATCTTCAAAGTGATCATAATAGACGATCATCTCCACCGCTTCCGGCTTCTCCCAGGGAGTCGGATGCGTCAGCGTATGATTCGGGTAGTCGATATGAATCCGCTGATCCTGATTGTCCTGTTCACCTGTCTTCGAGGTACGGCCATACTTCGACCAGAGGTCCGACTGTGTCAACCTCAGATCAACCACCTCTGTCCCCAGCAGATCTGCGACCGCTCCCAATAAATGTGGATGCAGGGTTAACTCATTGAGGGCAGCTGTCTGGGACGGAAAATTCAGCGCTCCATAGCTGCCGAAATCACTGATCTCTTCGGACTCCGCCGAGCCGGCTTCTGGATATCTGCTGGCGGCAGCTGCCCGAACAGCCGTGATCAATTCCATTGGGAGGAGATTCGAGACGAGGGTGAAACCTTCTGACCGCCATTGCTCGACCTGGTCGCCACTGAGCTTACCGTCAGAGGGCGTCGCATAAACCAGTCGACTCTCATTCATAGGCTGCTCCCTTGGTCTTTATGAATCAACATCCTCAGGCCAATCCGCTTCCAGTAACCTGATCCCGGGACTAACGACGCCCTGAGGGCAACCACTACACGGGCGACCGGATCAACATTGAGCCGCTATCCCGCCAGGTCCGCAACAGCCCGTCTCGTCATCACACTGCAAAGATGCGCCCGGTACTCCGCAGAAGCATGCAGATCATCGTTCATCCCGCTGGCTGACAACGATAGACCTGCGATCGCGCCGGCAGAGAAGTCGGACATGAGGGCCGCTTCTGCTTCGTGCCACCGGAAAGCGCTGGGTGACGCACCGGTAATGGCAACGCGAATGCCATCAGCGGTTTTCGCAACAAAAACTCCCACCGTCGCATAACGAGACGCGGGGTTCGGGAATTTCATGTAAACCGATGATTCAGGGACGGGAAAGATGACCGCTTCCAGCAGTTCCCCTTCCGGTAGCGCAGTTTCGAACATGCCCATGAAAAATTCATCTGCAGGGATTTCGCCCACGGTCGTTCTCACTTGCGCTCCCAATCCAAGCAAGCCAGCCGGATAGTCTGCAGCCGGGTCAGCGTTGGTAACAGATCCCCCTATCGTCCCTCTGTTGCGGACCTGGGCATCACCAATACCACCAGCCAGTTTCGCCAGCGCAGGGATTCCGGAGGCGACGATTGTGGATGTAGCGACATCATCATGACAGGTCATCGCACCGATCACGATCTCACCATCAGCCTCCTTGATACCTGACAGATCTGCAATCGCAGAAAGATCTATCAGATCAGAGGGCGCCGCCAACCGCTGCTTCATGGACGGTAACAGCGTATGGCCACCGGCCAGAAAACTCGGATCTTCAAGTTCCGTGAACAACTGCCGGGCTTCAGCGACACTCTCCGGCCTGTGGTAGTTAAATTCGTACATGGTTAAGCCTCCTGTAGCGCCTGCCAGACCTTGTGGGCTGTTGCCGGCATGGCAATATCCCTGACACCAATCGCATCGGTGATGGCATTGATCACAGCGGGGGGCGAACCGATGGCACCGGCCTCACCGCACCCTTTTGCACCGATCGGGTTGTGGGTACAGGGCGTCGACGTCAAATCCACGGTAAACGATGGCAGGTCATCGGCTCGAGGCATGCAGTAATCCATGAATGAACCGGTTTGCAGCTGGCCTTCTTCGTCATAAACGCTGACCTCACACAAGGCCTGCCCAATACCCTGGGCAATACCGCCATGCACCTGCCCCGCAACAATCATCGGATTAATGATTGTGCCGAAATCATCGACAGCGGTGAATTTCAGTATGTCGGTGACCCCGGTTTCCGGGTCAACCTCTACCTCGCAGATATAGGCGCCTGCTGGAAAGGTAAAATTCCCCGGGTCGTAAAATGCTTTTTCGGCCAGCCCCGGTTCCAGATCATCGTGCGGGAAGTCATGCGGAACATAAGCCGCAAAGGCAATTTCCTGGAATGTTCTGGCTTCATTGCTGTCGCGAACGCGATACTCACCCTGATCAAAATCGATCTGGTCAGCATCACTCTGCATGAGATGGGCTGCAATGAGGCGTCCCTTGTCCACAACCTTGTCGGCTGCTCTGGCCAGAGCCGACCCACCAACCGCAAGCGATCTTGAACCGTAGGTGCCAAGCCCAAACTCCATCTTACCGGTATCCCCATGCACGACTTCCACGTCATCCACCGAGATGCCGAATCGACTCGCAACCAGTTGCGCAAAGGTCGTTTCATGACCCTGTCCATGGCTATGGGAGCCCGTTAACACAGTCACTGATCCTGTCGGATTCACCCTGACTTCACCTGACTCCCAGAGCCCTACACCTGCGCCAAGGGCCCCTGCGATCTGAGACGGTGCGAGACCACAGGCTTCGATGTAGCAACTGACGCCGATACCCCGTAATTTACCGCCGGCCTCTGAAGCCTTACGGCGTTCAGCAAAACCGTCGTAATCGGCGAGCGCCAAGGCCTTATCAAGACTTGCTTCGTAATCTCCTACGTCATATTCAAGAGCCACGGGCGTCTGGTAGGGGAACTCGTCCGGCTGGATGAAATTCCGCCGACGTAACTCCACCGGATCCATGTCCAGCTCTCTTGCAGCCAGGTCAATAATCCTCTCGAGGAGGAAGGTAGCCTCGGGGCGACCGGCTCCGCGGTAAGCATCTACAGGCGTGGTATTGGTGAAAACAGCATCAACTTCAACATAGATGTTTGGTGTCTTGTACTGACCTGCGAGTAATGTCCCGTAAAGGTAGGTCGGCACAGCTGCAGAGAAGGTTGAGAGGTAGGCGCCCATATTCGCCAGGGTCTTGACCCGGAGGCCCGTGAACATCCCGTTTTCATCAAGTGCCAGTTCCGCCTCGGTCACGTGATCTCGACCATGGGCATCCGTCAGGAAAGATTCGGAACGCTCTGCTGTCCACTTAATGGGCAGTCCAAGCCTTTTCGATGCCCAGCCCAACGCCGTCTCCTCTGAGTAAATGAAGATCTTGGAACCAAACCCACCACCTACATCCGGCGCAATAACCCTAAGTTTGTGCTCAGGCGCCAGCTGCACGAAAGCAGTCAGAACGAGACGCGTCAGGTGTGGGTTCTGGCTTGTTGTGTAAAGCGTCAATTCCTCGGTGCCGGGGTTGTAATCCGCGATGGCTGCTCTTGGCTCTATCGCGTTAGGAATCAGACGATTGTTAGTCAACTCGTAACGGGTTACGTGGGCCGCCGACTCAAAGGCAGCTTCTGTGGCCTCACGATCCCCCAGTTCCCATTCATAACTGGTGTTTGCCGGTATCTCTGCATAAATCTGTTCGGCGGACTGCGCTGTTCGAAGATCAGCGACCGGTGGCCGTTCGCCATATTCAACATCGACCAGTTCCGCCGCATTCTTGGCGAGCTTCATTGACTCGGCGACGACCAGCGCCAGGGGCTCACCCGCGTAATTGACCTTATCAGCGGCCATGACCGGGTGCGCCGGTGATTTCATTTCACTACCGTCCTTGGAATGAATCATCCAGCCACAGGGCAATGCACCCAGGCCATCTGCCGCGACGTCGGCACCAGTCAGCACAGCGATAACGCCTTCCTCTGCAGCAGCGGCAGATACATCAACGGACTCAATCGTAGCGTGGGCAAGGGGCGAGCGAACAAAATAACCATAGGCCTGTCCCCTCACATTGATATCGTCAGTGTAATTCCCTGTACCCGTGATAAACCGCTGGTCCTCTTTCCGCAATACGGATTGACCAATACTCTGCTCGCTCATATCAGTTCCTCATCTTTGTCGCTGCCTGTTCCACAGCACGAACGATATTGTGATACCCCGTACAGCGGCAGATATTACCCTTGAGGCCCTCCCGGATAACCGTTTCATTCAGTGCAGGCTCCCGGTTTACCAGATCAACCGCCGACATAATCATCCCGGGCGTACAGAAGCCACACTGCAGTCCATGGCACTGTCGAAACGCTTCCTGCATCGGGTGCAGCCCCTCATCGGAACCCAGGCCTTCAATGGTGGTTACCTCAGACCCGTCGCACTGCCGGACAAGCACAGTGCAGGACTTAACTGCCCTGCCGTTAAGGTGCACCGTGCAGGCTCCACACTGTGTGGTGTCACAACCCACATGAGTTCCCGTTAAGCCCAGGTGTTCTCTCAGAAGTTCCACCAGTGTGGTGTTCGCCGGACACTCCTGGTTTATCGCCTTACCGTTGATAGTCATATTTACTGTCACGGCCAACCCTCCTTTTATGTTTCGATTGTGACCACTTCAACCAACCTGTCTGCATCGTCGCAGACCAGACGCACGAATGCAGTAAAAAATTCATCAGCCATTTTTCGTGCCGCAGCCGCTACCAGCCGCGATCCTATCTGCGCGAGCTTGCCACCGACACTGACTGAGACTTTGTACCTTAATGATGTGCCGGTTTCCTGATCATCCAGGAAAACCTCTGCCTGACCCTTGCCGAAACCTGCAGCCCCCCCTTTCCCTTTGCCGCTGATGGTATAGGAGGTCAGCGGAGTAATATCGCTGAGTTCAAGGTCTCCAGAGAAGCGGGCTTTCACCGGACCTATTTTTGCCGCAATGACGAAGTCAAAGCTCGAACTTCCTGTGGCGGAGAATGTTTCACAACCCGGCAGGCACTGTTGCAGTACCACAGGGTTGGTAAGAGCCAGCCAGACAGCTTCTCTGTCTACTGGAATGGTGACTTTCTGGTGAAGTTCCACAGGTCAATAATTCTGGAAATTCAGAGCAGGAAGTGTAACTCTCTCGTTTCGATTGGGAAACGTCCGACTTTAAATATCTTAGTTATGACACAGAAACTACCAACCCCAGAAGAACTTGGCTTTGACCCGGATGAACTGAGAGACAAATATCGCCACGAGCGAGACAAGAGAATCAGAGAAGACGGTAACGAGCAGTACATCGAAATGACCGGGGATTTCGAAAGCTATATTGACGATCCCTACGTCGACTCAATACAGGACCGGGCACCACTGAACGATGAGACCGAAATCATCATTATCGGTGGTGGCTTTGGCGGCCTCATTACCGGGGCCAGGCTGCGCGATGCAGGTTTTGATGATCTGCGCATTATCGAAAAGGGCGGTGACTTTGGAGGCACCTGGTACTGGAACCGATACCCAGGAGCAGCCTGCGATACCGAAGCCTATATCTACCTGCCACTGTGCGAGGAACTGGGCGTGGTACCAACGCAAAAATATGCTCAGGGTCCGGAAATTCGCGCGCACAGTCAACGTATCGCCCGACACTATGGCCTCTATGACAACGCCTGCCTGCAGACTGAAGTTACCGACATGCACTGGGACGAAACAGCCGCGCGCTGGGTTATTGAAACCGACCGGGGTGACACGATGCGTGCCCGCTATGTCATCATGTCCAATGGCCCCATCAACCGCCCCAAACTTCCCGGCATCTCTGGCATCAGGGACTACCAGGGTCACACTTTCCACACCAGTCGCTGGGATTATCAGTACACAGGCGGCGGCCCCGAGGGTAATCTCACGAACCTCCACGACAAGCGGGTCGCGGTCATCGGCACCGGTGCAACCGCAGTGCAGTGTATACCCCATCTGGGCGCGTCGGCCGAAACACTTTACGTCTTCCAGCGAACACCCTCATCAATCGATGTCCGAGATAACCGGAACACCGATCCGGAATGGGCAGAGGGACTGCAGCCCGGCTGGCAGCGCGAGCGGATGGAGAACTTCAATACACTGACCTCTGGCGGCATTGTCGAGGAAGACCTGGTCCAGGACGGTTGGACCGAAATCATCAGAAATCTCATCTCCATGGCCAATTACCGGGGCAAGGACACAGATTGGTCTCTCGTGCCGAAGCTGATGGAAATCGCTGACTTCCAGAAAATGAACCAGATTCGTGCGAGGGTTGACGCGATCGTCGAGGATGCTGAAACCGCAGAGGCCCTTAAACCCTATTATCGACAATTTTGCAAACGCCCCTGCTTCCACGATGAATATCTGCCCACCTTTAACCGCGACAATGTCCACCTGATCGATACAAACGGCAAGGGCGTCGAACGCATTACCGAAAAAGGGGTTGTTGCCAACGGCAAGGAATACGAGGTGGATTGCATTGTTTTTGCCACTGGCTTTGAGGTTGGCACAAGTTACACCCGCCGAGCCGGGTACGATGTGACGGGCATGAATGGCACGTCTCTCGCCGAAAAATGGCGAGATGGCCTGCGCACCCTTCATGGCTTGCACAGCCGGGATTTCCCCAACCTGATGTTCATCCAAAGTGGTCAGGCGGCCTTCACAACCAACTTCCCACACTATATGGATGAACAGGCTCAGCACATCGGCTACATCATCCGGACCTGTGCTGAGAGGGGCATCAAGACAATCCAGCCAACCCAGGAAGCTGAAGACGCCTGGGTTGAGGAAATCATTGAACTATCCCGGATCAGCGACAGCTTTCAGGAAGCGTGCACCCCCGGCTATTACAACAATGAAGGCCAGGCGAACCCCAGGAGCCGACAGAACAGCGCCTACGGCAAAGGGCCAAACAGGTTTTTTGCTCGCATGCAGGACTGGCGTGAGGAAGGCCTGCTATCCGGTCTGGAAGCCAATTGACCCAAAGGCCAGCAGATGCGTTTTGGATTTGTGATCCCCAACAACGTCGGCATCGATAACATCGATGATCTGATCAATCTCGGTATTCGGGCCGAAGAACTCGGCTATGACTCCCTCTGGGTCAATCATCACGTTCTGCATGTTGGCTATGTCAAAGATCGCCTCGGCACAAAGCCTTACCAGGATGCATTAACCGTCCTGACCTGGTTGGCTGCTCAAACGTCAACGATAAAGCTGGGTACCAGTGTCCTGGTCATGCCCTATCTCCATCCCATGGTGCTCGCAAAGCAAATCGCTACGCTGGACCAACTGAGCCGGGGCCGCCTGATTCTTGGCCTTGGTGCCGGCAGCCTGCCAGACGAGAACGCACTGCTCGGGGTGCCTTACGAGAGCCGTGGCTCCTACTGCAACGAATTCGTCCAGGTGCTGAAAGCGCTATGGACAGACGATACTGCCAGCTTCAAGGGCGACTATTTCGATTTCGATCAACTATGCTCTTCTCCGAAACCTTCGCAGCATCCACATCCGCCCATCGTGATCGGTGGCAACCGGGCACCCGCTCTCCGTCGGGCCGCACGTTACGGGGACGGCTGGCATCCCATGAATGTTTCTCCTGAAGGGGTTACCCGTCGATTGGCTGCTATTCGCGAGGAGGCTAATCTGGCAGGCAGACCAGAGGCAACGAGCATGGTTCAGGTTCGTTTGGGTATGGAACGCGTCAACGCAGAAAGTGCGGCCGAGTATGAAGCCGCTGGCGTAACGGACCTGGTCATGCATGTCCTCTCATCGGACCCCCACTCTCAACAAACAGAAATAGAACGTTTCGCTGCTGAAATGTTTCATTAACCAACCGGGAAAACACCATGATTTTCAGACTTTTCGCTCTTTGCTTACTGACTTTCGCACTCAATCAATCCCATGCCGAGCAGGAAGCGGACCCCACCGTTGCGATCCTGGTGCCCGGGGGTGGCACTTACTCCCGGTCCATTACAACAGACTCGGCAATGGCCCAGCAGTTTTTTGACCAGGGCCTGCGTTTCGCCTGGGGCTTCTATTTCCCGGAATCCATCGCATCGTATCAACAGGCGGCGATTTACGACCCTGATCATCCTATGCCTTACTGGGGCATGGCTCATGCCATGGGACCAAATCCAAACAGTCGTTACAGCCAGATGCCTGACGATCCAAAGGGCGAAGGGCTCAAAGCCATCAAGGAGGCCCTGGCAAGGATAGATAACGCCTCACCCCTGGAAGCCGAAATCATCAATGCCATGTGGGTTTTCTACAACAAGGAGGCAACGCCCGACGACCGGGAACGCGACCGTGCCTATCTGGCCGCCATGCGTGACCTGAACAGCAAATATCCTATGGATTCAGATATCGCCGCTCTTTATGCCGCTTCCTATATGAATATCGGCAAATGGGACTACTGGGATGCTGAAGGCAATACCAAGGACGAAACGCTACCCGTCGCAGAAGCCCTGGAAAAGATCCTTCAGACAGACCTGACAAACCCCGGCGTCATGCACCTGCATATACATCTGCTTGAAGCCTCCATGGAACCGCAAAAGGCGCTTATCTCAGCCGATAACCTGGAAGCCTCGGTTCCCATCGCGGGACACGTCGTGCACATGCCCGCTCACATCTATGTCAGAACGGGTGACTTCCAGAAGGCCATTGAAAGCAACGTTCGTTCCCAGGAAGTCGACAAGCAGTTTGCGGAAATCTGGGGTGATCTGCCCATGCCTAATATCGGCACCTATCCACTGTCACACAAAATTCACGCCGGTCACGCAATAGACTTCATTCGCTATGCCGCAACTGTTCAGGGGAACTATGAAACAGCAATAGATGCAGCGCATGCGGCGAAAGCCAAGGTCCTGACCTACAACAATGTGCACCGCTACCAGAAAAGCATTGCCGCTCCCTGGCTGATCTACAAAATCTTTGGCCAGTGGGATGAACTGCTGGGCAAAACACCATCTCACAACGGCATGCCCTATCTCGATGGTATCTGGGCCTACACCCAGGGCAGTGCCCTGCTGGCAAAGGGTGATTTGAACGGCGCCAAGTCTCAACTGGCGAAGCTCCAGACCATTGCCAATGCACCGAATGCCGATGAGTATCGTGCAGGACCGACTCCAGTGTCTTCGATCATCAAGCTTGCTGCCTTCGGTCTTGATGGAGAAATTAAACAATACGAAGGTGATCTGGATGCTGCCATCACAGCCTTCGAAAAAGCCGTTGCACTAGAGGATTTGAACAACTACACGGAACCACCTGACTGGGCGCAGCCCATGCGTAACTACCTAGGTGCTGCACTCATCGAAGCGGGTCGGTCTTCCGAAGCCGAGGCCGTATACCGCCGCGACCTTAAGTGGAATCACAAGAATGGCTGGTCCTTATTCGGACTACATCAGGCACTGCTTGCCCAGCGCAAGTCATCCGCAGCAGAAGAGACCGAGAAGCAGTTTGAAATCGCCTGGCAATACGCGGATGTTGAACTGACACGCTCGCGGCTGTAAGACACTTAGCTCGCAAAGCCCGTCAAGGTTTCATTGCGCCTGAGGAGCACCGGTTCCGCTCTGGTCTGCCAGACGATTGGCAGCGGCTGCGAATCCGGATCAAACATGTCAGCGCCTGTCATTGCACGTATACGCATGGATATGCAAAGGCGGCTGGCTGGATTGACCCGAATTACCGATATTACCAGGCAACTGACCCTGGGCAGGGACAGCGGCATAGCTTGACGGCGAAAAATACAGGGATAGCACCTGTTATCCAATGACGAGCAACAGCGGCACGATAGCACTGTACAAAGCGGCCTTCTTCATTGTGCTGGCCTACGCAGAACCCTTCTCATCCAGGATGATCTCAACTAACCGCTCCCCATGAGTATTCTGGGGGAAGTGACCTGCCGCAAGACCATCGAAGCGGGCATTGTGCATCCGCTCTGCCCATGTTCTACCCCAGGCTTCCGTAAACACATTGTCCTCGCACCCCCAGATGAACTGGCAACCTTTCTTCCAATCCAACAATGTTCGGTAGTGCAGCGACTGCGCTGCTGCATTGCCGTTATGGTAATTGTCACAGGGAATCGATAACGGGAACCGTCTGAACCCGTTGTAGCCTTCATCCGGCAGGCCTCGGTAGGGTGCTGAGTAGGCGTTATACATCGCAGCGGCCGTACCGCTCAGTTCCAGCTTCTGATCCTGTGCGAAGCCGCGAATGAAGTCATCACGCTCAAGGAGCCCAGCGCTCACCAGCGGGAGCAAACCAATGTCAGGTCGCTCTTTATGGTAAAGACCACCATCGTGCCAGCCCGCATTCCAACCCCTGATACCATCAGAGTACTCGTAACCCGGATGATGCAGCCAGGTATTCATAATGACGAGGTGATCAAATCGCTCTGGCATCATCGCAGCCTGGGCCAGACCTGTCGGTCCGCCCCAGTCCTGGCAAACCAGCGTGATGTTTACCAGGTCCAGATCAACAATCAGGGAGTTCAGAATTTCGGTATGCCGGGCTATCGTGTACCAATGGATATCGGTGGGCTTATCCGACTTCCCAAAGCCCATGTGATCCGGTGCAATACATCGATAACCTGCCGCAGTCAGCCCAGGGATCATATCCCGGTAAAGGTAAGACCAGGTCGGCATGCCATGCAGCAGCAGCATAACCGGTCCCTGCTCGGGACCTTCGTCCACATAATGCATGCGGAGGTCCTGCCACTCATGATAGTTCGGGGCGAAGGAAAAGTCCGTCAGGGCAAAGTTTTCATCGGGAGTACGCAGGAAATCAGTCATCAGGTATCTCAGTCGAATCTCGGAAACAGAGCCTAGCAAGATCGAATAACCGTTTACAGTTAACCCGGAACTCTTCCCTGTGGCATAGTGATAACAAATAACCCGGAGGAAAACGATGTCAGACTACGAATGCATGCTGCTGGAGATCAACGACCACATTGCAACCGTGACCATCAATCGACCCGATGTCATGAACGCCCTGAACTGGCAGGCTTATTCAGAACTGGAGCAGATTTTCCGCGACCTGCAGAAGGACCCGAATGTTCGATGCATCATTCTGACAGGCAACGGCAGAGCTTTCTGCTCAGGAGACGATGTCCGGGAAATTATGCTGAAAATCGGTTCCGGTGAAGGCAGCGGCAGTCGACTGAAGGAAATCAGGCCCGGGACAACGCCTGCTGCCCGGGCCATCCTGGATTGTGACCGACCCGTTATCGCTGCGGTAAATGGTGCGGCAGTCGGCTGGGGCATGGATCTCTCCTTAATGGCCGATTTTCGCATCGCGTCGACCCAGGCTAAATTCGGTGAACTATTCGTGAAACGCGGACTGGTCGCCGATGTGGGCGGCCTGGTACGCCTACCCAAAATCGTCGGTCCACAGAAAGCCGCAGAGCTCTTGTTTACCGGTGACATCATTTCCGCTGACGAGGCAAAGGATATCGGCATGCTCCTCGACGTCGTTCCCCACGATGAGTTATTGACCGCTGCCAATAAACTAGCCACCAGAATAGCCTGCAATCCTCCCCTGGCAGTCCGCTACCTGAAAGAAGGACTGCGCCGTTCCTATCACGGAGATTATGACGAAATGGGGAACTGGGTAGCGCAAACCCTGGGGATACTCTTCCAGACTGAGGACCATAAAGAAGGTGTTTCCAGCTTCCTGGAAAAACGTGAGCCGACCTTCCATGGGCGTTAACTGAGTTTGCCGTCCGAGGCAGGAACCAGGCAGCCATTACCCGAAACCTTCCAGCAGCCATGATGCTGGCTAGATACCACTGCAAGAAAAGGCCCAAACGCCTGTTCTGTTTTTCTGTATCATGCCCGTCCTGGCGGGAATCCTGGTAAGCAACTCATGAAAAACCTTTGGCAAGATGAAGACGCGAAAGACTTCGAGTCCTCGGATCTCGCCATGCGAGTCTATACGTCCAGATTACTGGGTCAGAGCGATGACCTTGTTCTTCATGGTGGTGGGAATACGTCAGTCAAATCGACTGCAACCAACCTCTTCGGAGAGTCTGAAGAAATTCTGTACGTCAAAGGCTCGGGCTGGGATCTGAAAACAATCGAAGAACCCGGGTTTTCACCTGCCCGTCTCGCTGTCTTGCAACGCCTGGCGACACTCGACGCCATGACTGATACCGAGATGACCCGCGAGCTCAAAGCATCCATGACTGACCCCGGTGCTCCTTCGCCCTCGGTTGAAGCAATCCTGCACGCCATCATCCCTTTCAAATACGTTGATCACACGCATACCGACGCTGTGGTAGCTATCAGCAACTCCCCTAACGGAGAGCAGGTTCTCCACGACCTCTACGGCGACAGAGTGCTCATCCTGCCGTACATCATGCCTGGATTTGTGCTCGCCCAGCAGGTTTATGAATCCACCAGGGACATGAATTGGGAGAACATCGAGGGCATTGTCCTGCTCCACCACGGGCTGTTTACCTTCAACGATTCAGCCCGCGCCAGTTACGACAAAATGATTGAACTGGTCAGCCGTGCTGAGGATCACCTGGCATCAATCAGCGCCCTCGACAACCTCGCGGTCGCCAGTTATCAGCCTACCCGCGATGACTACCTGAATCTTGCCCGGGCACGGCAGGCAGCTAGCCGGCACTTCGGTGCCCCGATGCTGGCAACCTGGCAGACAGATCCCTACAGCCTGGGTTTTTCTTCCATCAGCGGCATCGCGGACATCGCGACCCGGGGGCCCGTCACTCCGGACCATACACTGCAGACAAAGCGCATTCCCGCCATCCTGGCGGAGGACCCTGTCCCGGGTGTCGAAGAATTCGCGGCAGACTATCTCGCGTACTTTGAGACCCATAATGACGGCAGCCTCGCATGCCTTGATCCCGCCCCTCGCTATGCTGTCTGGAAAGACAAGGGCATCGTCACCTTCGCCGGCAATAACAAAAGGCGAAGAGTCATCTCGGATATCGTTGCCCACACCATGAAAGCCGTGCAATGGGGTGAGGCCCTGGGAGGCTGGACGACACTGTCCGCTTCGCAGATATTCGAACTCGAATACTGGGAGCTGGAACAGGCCAAGCTGAAGCTGGCACCCGCCAAAGCCGAGTACGATGGTCGCGTCGCTCTCGTGACCGGCGCAGCTTCCGGAATCGGCAAAGCCTGCGTTGAGGCACTGGCAGCGAAGGGTGCCGCTGTCGTTGCTCTTGATATCAATCCCAGTATTACAACTCTCTTTGAGCAGCCTGGTGTCCTGGGTATCGTCTGCGACATCACTTCAGACGATTCAATTCATGCCGCCATCGAGCAGGGCGTCGGCGCCTTTGGCGGCATTGATATCCTGGTAAGCAACGCGGGCTCCTTCCCCGCCAGCAGCACCGTTGAGGACATGGACAGCGAGTTTCTGAATGAGACCATGCAGATCAACTTTAACGGCCACGTCAGCTTTATCCGGGCCTGTACCCCTTTCCTGAAATTAGGGAGTGACCCCTCTATCGGTCTGATGTCATCAAAGAATGTACCCGCACCCGGACCGGGAGCAGGTGCTTATTCCGCAGCCAAGTCCGCGCTG